>JALYZH010000135.1 GCA_030948945.1 Gemmatimonadota bacterium
AGGAGATCATCACCAAGATCAAGTACATGAATCGCGTCGCGGTGACGATGCGACACGGGATGCTCGACTCCGAGGGCGCAAGTCAGGAGCTCGAGCTCATTCAGAAGCAGATCGAAGAGATCGTGAAGACGCTTCCCTTCCACGCCGGGATAGAAGAAGGCGCATAGCAGGGCAGCCGACTTCCGGCAGCTCTACTCACGAAAGGTCACTGGTCGAACACCCGCTACCGGCTGGCACGAACAGCCCTCCTATATTGAGGGCATGGATTCCCGCACGGCCGCGCACGTTCTGTCCCAGATCGGCGCACTCCTCGAAGCAAAGGGCGATCAGAGATTCAAGGCGCGGGCGTATGCCGGCGCGGCGAGATCGCTCGTCTCGCTGGACACCGACGATCTGGCGCCGTTCCTGAATTCGGGGGAGCTGGCTGACGCGCCGGGGATCGGACCAGCCACGCTGTCCGTGATTCGCGAGCTGGTCGAGACCGGCGAGTCAGCGTACCTGAATCGCCTGCGCGAAGGAATGCCGGAAGGTCTGCTCGATCTTATGCGCATACCCGGTCTCGGTGTCGCCAAGATTCAGGTCATTCACGATGCCCTCGGCGTTCAAACAGTAGAGGATCTCGAGCGCATCGCCCAGAACGGAGAGCTCGCGGCTCTCCCCAAGTTCGGTACGAAGACCGCCGAGAAAATCCTGAAGGGAATAGAGATTTCCCGGCGTACCGCGCACCTGGAACGGTTCCCGGCCGCCGCGCTCGAAGCGCACCAGATTCTGGCCAATGTCGAGAAGCATCCCGACGTAACGCGAGCCGACGTCGCAGGCTCGATCCGGCGACACAATGAGGTCGTAGCCGATATCGACATCGTGGCCGAATGCTCGAAGGATCCTGAGGACGTCGCAGAGTCCTTTTCGCGCGCCCCGGGAGTGAGCCAGGCAAAAACTGATCAAGAGCCCGGCTCGGTGAGAATCCGCTTCGTGGACGGAACGAATCTCGACATGCACTGCGTGAACGCTGCCGATTATCCGATGGCGCTCTGGCGCGCGACCGGCAGCACCGCACACGTCGAAGAGATGACGGTGCTGGCGGACAAGAAGGGTTTCCAGATCAAGGGCAACTGGCTCGTAAAGAAGGATGGCAAGCGGGTTCCGATCGCGAGCGAGGACGAGCTCTTCGCCGCGCTTCACCTGGGGCCGATCCCGCCGGAGCTGCGCGAGGGCATGGGAGAAATCGAAGCCGCCGCCCGACAGGAGCTCCCCGACCTGGTCGTCTTCGACGATCTGCGAGGCGTGTTGCATTGCCACTCGGACTATTCCGACGGCAGCGCGACAATCGAGGAGATGGCGATCGCGGCAAAGGAGCGCGGCTGGAGCTATCTCGGAATCTCCGACCACTCCGAATCCGCGTTCTACGCCGGCGGACTCAAGCGGGACAAGCTCGCCCGCCAGCACGACGAGATCGACCGCCTCAACGCGGAAATCAAAGACTTCAGAATTCTGAAGGGAATCGAGGCGGACATTCTGGCCGATGGAAGGCTGGATTACGATGCGGAAACGCTGGACCGTTTCGACTACGTGATCGGCTCCATCCATTCGCGTTTCAGCATGGATGGAAACGCGATGACGAAGCGAGTGCTCACCGCGATGGACGACCCGCACCTGACGATCCTCGCGCATCCGACGGGGAGACTGCTGCTGTCACGCGAGCCGTACGCGATCAACGTCGAGGCGGTGCTGGAGAAGGCGGCTGAGGTTGGGGTGGCGGTGGAGCTCAACGCCGATCCGCATCGCCTCGATCTCGACTGGCGCTACTGCCGCCAGGCGAAGGAGCTGGGCGTCGCGATAGAGATCGGCCCCGACGCGCACTCGACGGCCGGGCTCGACAACGTCCACTTTGGAATCGGAATGGCGCGGAAGGCATGGCTCGAAGCGGACGAAATTCTCAACGCGGGCAGCGCAAAGGACGTCATAGCCTTCGCGCAAAAGAGACGCGGCGGCAAATGAGGAAGGGGACAACCGCGAAGCCCAGGAAGACGAAACGCCCCCGGATCACGAAGAGCGCGATGGCTCGGCACGCCACCGAAGTCTTTGCTCGACTCAAGCGCGCGCATCCCGATGCTCACTGCGAGCTGGATCACGACCCTCCGCTCCAGCTCCTGATGGCTACGATCCTGAGCGCTCAGTGCACGGACAAGCGCGTCAACATGGTGACGCCGATCCTGTTCAGGACGTATCCGACTGCGCAATCACTCGCCGACGCGCAGCAGGTAGAGCTCGAGGAGGTCATCAAGAGTACCGGGTTCTTCCGCAACAAGGCGAAGAGCCTGATCGCTCTGGGAAAAGCACTCGTCGCGCATCACAATGGCGAAGTGCCGGATTCAATGGCGGCCCTCGTCGAGCTTCCCGGCGTCGGTCGCAAGACCGCCAACGTCATCCTCGGCAATGCTTTTCAGCGGAACGAAGGCGTCGTCGTCGACACCCATGTCGGTCGATTGAGTGCTCGACTGGGACTGACCCGGCAGACGGATCCGGTGAAGGTCGAGCAGGAGCTGATGCCGCTCTTCCCACAGGAGGAATGGGCGATGCTCGCGCACGTGCTGATTTTCCACGGCCGTCGCGTTTGCGATGCGAGGGTGCCCAAGTGCGAGATATGCACGCTCAACGAGATCTGCCCTTCGACCACGATCTTCGATTAAATTCCTCGCGTCTCGATCACTAACACCCTCACTCTGCAAATGCCCAAGTTCGCAACGATAGAAACCAATCGCGGCACCATGCGCGCCGAGCTGTACGACAAGGAGGCGCCGAAGACAGTCGAGAATTTCGAGAAGCTCGCCAATTCCGGCTTCTACGACGGAACGAAGTTCCACCGCGTCATCAAGGATTTCGTCGTCCAGGGCGGCGATCCGTACTCGAAGGGCGGCGAGCACGCTAAGGGAGCCGCTGGAACGGGCGGGCCTGGCTACAAGATCAAGTGCGAGACACAGGGGAACCCGCACACCCACCAGCTTGGGGCGCTCTCGATGGCGCACGCAGGGAAGGACACCGGGGGCAGCCAGTTCTTCATTGTATTGAACGAGCAGAACACCAAGCACCTGAACGGAGTGCACACGGTTTTTGGCAAAGTTGTCGACGGGATCGACGTGGTTCCGAAGATTGGCCAGAACGACACCGTGACGAAGATGAGAGTCGCGGGTAGCGCGGGGGACAAATAGCATGGCTACGAAAAAGAAGACCGACCTTAGCGCCGCGCTGACCGGGCTCGTCCTCGGCGCGGTGACCTTGTTCCTCGTTCTCACCTCGATAGTGATGATGACCAACGCGCACTATCGGGACAAAGAGGCGGCGGAAGCGCACAAGTAGGTCCAGGGGCGTTGGCCATTGACGCCTGAGTTGGGACAGAGTATGTTACTGACCGGTCAGTTACTACTCCGTTGACGAAATGTCCCGAACCAAATCAGCTGCACCAAAATGGCGTAGGTGCCCCGAGGACCGGCCCGAGCAAATCATCAAGGCCGCCCTCGAAGTGTTCGGGGAATGCGGACTGGCCAACGCCCGACTCCAGGATATCGCGGAACGCGCCGGAGTCTCCAAGGGCACCATCTACCTCTACTTCCCGAACAAGGAAGAGCTCTTTCGCGAAATGATCCGGCAGACGGCTGTCGCCGCGATCGAAAGAGCCGAGCAGGCCAACGTTCAAGGCACGCCCACTACCCAGCTTCTCGCGTTCATGAGAGGCTATTGGACGTTCGTCCGCTCGCCGGTGTTCATTACCATCTATCGCCTCGTCCTCGGTGAGCTGCACCAGTTCCCCGACCTCGCGAAATTCTACGCGCACGAGGTCGTTGCTCGCGGGCAGAATCTCATCGCCGGAATCATCCGCCGCGGAATCGAAGCTGGAGAATTCCGCGAGATCGATCCCATGCTTGCCGCCCGCATGATGGTCGCTCTCACCGTAATGAACGGCATCTGGCGCGACGAGCACACCGGCGTACCACTTCTTGCCCACAAGACCGACGAGGAAGTTTTCCGAGAGGTGGCGCAGTTCTATCTCCACTCAATCGCGCCGTCGGACGGCGCATTTGCCCAGGCTGATGGCGCGCCGCCCGATGCAGTTTCGTTCATCCCCTCCATCAATGACTGAACTCTCCACTACCGTCCGCGCTCGTTTTCTGAGAGCGGCCGTCATGATCGCAGTCGTCTCCTCGGCACTCGACGCCCAGCAGCCGACCCTCCTCCCGCTCTCCCTTGGTGATGCCGCGCGGCTCGCCGCCCAGCAGAGCGCTT
>JALYZH010000163.1 GCA_030948945.1 Gemmatimonadota bacterium
ACGCCGCTGCGTGCGCCGCGAATTTCCGCAGCGTTGCAACGAGAAACCACGCGAGCCAAACGCTTTCTCCCTTGCCTTCAATGCCGACCCGGTTCATTCCGTCGTTCCAGTCACCGCTTCCGATGAGCGGAAGCCCATGCACTCCCTTCGTGCACGCCTTCCTGAGCGCGCGGACACAGTGATCGTACAGATTTCCGGTTTCCGATGACGGCTTCGGCATGTCGTAGATCTCGTGCTCGTCCGGATTGAGCTGCCGCATCGTGAGATACGGGATCTCGACGTCGAATATTTCGTGGTCCGCCGTAACCGTTATGTAGTGGTCGATCACATAAGGGAGCCACACCAAATCGTCCGAGAAGCGCGTGCGCACGCCTCGGCCCGTCAGCGGGTGCCACCAGTGCTGAACGTCACCCTCTACGAATTGGCGCGACCCTGCCCTCAGGATATGTTCTCTGGCAAGTCCGCGGTCGGTATAGACGAAAGCCAGTACGTCCTGCAGCTGATCGCGGAATCCGAACGCGCCGCTCGCCTGATACAGTGCGGTTCGCGCCCACATGCGACAGGAGAGGGCCTGATAGAGTGCCCACCTATTCACCATCAGATCGAAGGTCGGCTCCGGAGTGCGAACCTTGATCGTCGCGAGCCTTCTTTCCCACGCCTCGGTATTGGAGCTGACCGCCTTCTTCGCCGCTGCAGACGTGCGATGGCGCCCGATGATCTGTCGCGCGGCGTCTTCACTGTCGGCCGCTCCCAGCAGCGTCACGATATCGCGTGTCTCACCTGGCTCGAGCGTCACGCTCACCTGTAGCGCGCAGCACGGATCGATCGTAGCACCTATTGCGCCCGAAAGACCCGCGCGCTCGAGCGCCGCCGGACTCGATATCGTTCCGTTTCTGCCCAGAAATTCCCGCCGATCGGCAGTGTAGTAGGCGACGCGCTCGCTGATCGATGCGAAAGCGACTTTCTCCGCAAAGTCCGCGTCGAAGTAGTTTCGCGCGAACATCGACTGCGTCTCCTCATCGAACTCCGTGCGTATCTGGTACTGAGTCGTCTCGCGCGTCACTCCGAGCACCCATTCCAGATACCACGTCAGCGTCAGCTTCTTGCGAGTCTTCCCATCGTTGCGAAGAGTCAGAACGCTGATCTTCACCGGATCGGTCTGATCGACCCCCATTCGCAGCGAGCTGGATAGACCCTTGTGAACGTGATCGAATACGGAATACCCCGCGCCATGTCGTACCTGATACGGCGTCGGCTCCCGGATCGGGCACGGCGTCGCCGTCCACAGGTCCCCGTTGGTATCGTCGCGCAGGAAGACACAGTCGCTCGACGGATCGCGCACCGGATCGTTGTGCCACGGAGTGATGCGATAGAAGAAGCTGTTGCCGGCCCACGTCGTGCCGCTCCCCCCCTCGCTCACGATGAACCCGCCAGTCGGGTTGCCGACGACGTTGATCCACGGCGCCGGTGGAAGATCGCTGCCCGTCAGATGGATTTCGTATTCTCCATTCTTCTTGAATCCGCCCAGGCCATTGAAATGCTGCAGGCCTGTGCCCGGATCTGCCGTTGCCGCATGAATCGGCACAGTGCCAAGTGGCACGATGTCCCGGTTCATGATCTCCAGCTTGGGAGGATACCGGTCCTCGACCCCCGGGAATTCGAGGAAGTTCCCGAGACCTAACCCATCACAGTTCACCTGTACTCTCGCCATCGCCTTGAGCAGCGTGATCTCTTCAGGCTGCAGAAGATCCGCGCGGCGAACGAACACGCCGCCCGGCCGGTCGAGGAGCCCGGCTTCGCTCGACGCCATGGTGGTCGCCAGGAGCTCGTCGCTCAGCTCCTGCATGTACGTCATGGGATGCATGTTGAGGATCACGAGATCGCACACGATTCCCTTGAGGCGCCAGTAGTGATGCGTTCGCAGGAGCTGCCTCACGCTCGGCATTCCGACGCCGCTTTCGATCGTCGCGAGGAGAATCGGCCAGTCGCCCGAGACGCCTAGAGCCCAGAGTGCCTGCTGACCAAGCCTGTTTTCCTCGACAGCGCTCTGCGCCGGACGGAAGCCCGGATGCGGAAACATCAAATGCCCGGCGAGATCCTGATACAGCGCTGCATCCGCCGGCGCGATACCAAGATCGCGCAGCTCCGCCTGCGCCTGCGCCCACGACAGGTCGAGGGCGCGTCGAGCGCTGTACGGATCGTGATACAAATCCGCCAGCTCGATCGCGCGCTCCTTCTGCTCGGTGACGAAGGTCGTGAATGCGACGCTCGCCGACCCTCCCGGAGGAATGCGAACGCGAACACGCAGCGAGAAGATCGGGTCGAGCACCGCGCCCACTGTTCCGGACAGCTCCGCGCCTTCATCGAGCGCTTCCGCATTTCTCACTGAGCGGCCGCGTCCGACGAATTTTGCGCGATCGGTCTCGCACGTGATTTTGCCGATCGTTTCCGCGCCAAACGCGACGACGTGCGCACACCAGATCGACGCTTCGGTCGCCGAACGCGGACGGCGCGTCGCCAGCAGCGCCGCTTTTCCCTCCAAGAACTCGGTCTGCACGAACAGATTCTGGAATGCCGGATGCGCCCTGTCCGCATCGGACGGCGCCAGTACAATCTCCGAATAACTCGTCAGCTCGATCTCGCGGGGCTGAAGCGCTCTGTTCGTCAGAACTACTCGACGCACTTCGGCTGCATCATCGGACGCAACCGCAATCTCGGTGACGGTGTCGATGTCACCATCGCGACGGATGAACGTGATGCGGTCGCTGGCAAAGAGCACGCGGTACCATTGCGGCTCGGTTCCCGTCGGTTGGTGCGCCGTCGACCAGACGTGCCCGCTACTTAGATCCTTTATGTAGCACCACTGACCGAAGTTGTCGCGCGTCGAATCGTGACGCCATCTGTTGATCATCAGGTTTCCATAGCGGCTGAACCCGCCACCGGCGTTCGTGATCAGCGTAGTGTACGGCACATTGCCGAGAATGCCGACGACGGGCTGCGGAGTATGAGGCGTCTCGATCTCGCGCACCGCCGGCTTTTCCATCTCGCTCGGCACGCGTGCCGCATCGTCCCCCTGAACATCCTGCATCACGAGCCGGCGCGGGATGCGCTCCTGCAGCACGAGCTCCGCCGATCGCACCAGGGGATCCATGTGGAACCGGCGTGGCCATATCTGTCGGTTGAGCGCGTTGTTGAGCGCGACGATGCTCATCCCGATGTGGTGCGCCATGAAAGTGCAGACGATCGTCTTGCGGGAGCCTGGTGCCGGCCGCGTGTAGTCGAGCGCGTCGCGGAACCCGTACGGTCCGAGCGCTCCCTCCGCCTCGAGCGCGGTGAGATTCTTCAACGCCTGTCGCGGCTCGACCAGCATCGCCAACACCGTCGCATACGGTGCGACCACCAGCTCCTTGCTCAG
>JALYZH010000168.1 GCA_030948945.1 Gemmatimonadota bacterium
GCAAAGAGCACGCGGTACCATTGCGGCTCGGTTCCCGTCGGTTGGTGCGCCGTCGACCAGACGTGCCCGCTACTTAGATCCTTTATGTAGCACCACTGACCGAAGTTGTCGCGCGTTGAATCGTGGCGCCATCTGTTGATCGCCAGATTTCCATACCGGCTGAATCCGCCACCGGCATTTGTGATCAGCGTGGTGTACGGCACATTGCCGAGAATGCCGACGACGGGCTGCGGAGTATGAGGCGTCTCGATCTCGCGCACCGCCGGCTTTTCCATCTCGCTCGGCACGCGCGCCGCATCGTCCCCCTGAACGTCCTGCATCACGAGCCGGCGCGGGATGCGCTCCTGCAGCACGAGCTCCGCCGACCGCACCAGCGGATCCATGTGGAACCGGCGTGGCCATATTTGTCGGTTGAGCGCGTTGTTGAGCGCGACGATGCTCATCCCGATGTGATGCGCCATGAAAGTGCACACGATCGTTTTGCGCGAGCCAGGTGACGGCCGCGTGTAGTCCAGCGCGTCGCGGAACCCGTACGGTCCAAGCGCTCCCTCCGCCTCGAGCGCGGTGAGATTCTTCAACGCCTGTCGCGGCTCGACCAGCATCGCCAACACCGTCGCATACGGTGCGACCACCAGCTCCTTGCTCAGTCCGCGCTTGAGCGCCAGATCCGGCACGCCGAAGCCACGGTACTGGTAGGTGTGCAGCCTGTCACGCACGGCATACGCGGATTCCGACACGCCCCACGGGACCCCGCGTTCCAAGCCATAGGCGATCTGTCGCCTGACGCTGCCCTTGTGGGTCTGATCAAGCAGCGTGAACGGGAACGTCTGCATCACCAGCGCCGGCATTAGGTACTCGAACATGCTGCCGCTCCACGAGAGCAATGTTCTTGTTCCCGCTGCCGCCGTGAGGGAGCGGCCCAGCCTGAACCAGTGGTCGACTGACACATCGTCCTTTGCTACCGCCATGAACGAGGCGAGCCGCGATTCGGAAGCGAGCAGATCGTAGTAGGAGTTGTCTACCGTGTTGCTGCCGATGTGATAGCCGATCGTGAACAGCTTCCGCTTGTTGTCGTACAGGAAGCGAAAATCCATCTCCACTGCGTAGGCGTGCGCGCGCTCGGCGATTGCCTTGAGCCGCTTCGCATCCGGCGCCGAGCACGATGGATCCTTCAGCATCTCGTAGCACGACTGCTTCAGAGCGATGAGGTGCCCCGCGAAATTGCCGCTGTCGACCGTCGACACGTACGCGGGTTCGAGCACCCGCAGCTCGTTCAGATCGTACCAGTTGAAGAAGTGCCCGTGAAAACGCCGCATCCTTTCCAGAGACCGGAATACTTTTTCGACGCGGTCGATCATGTCCGAGCGCGTGATGAAACCCAGGTCGACTGCGCTCACAATCGAGAGAAGCTGCAGTCCGATGTTCGTAGGCGATGTACGCAGCGCGAGAACCGGTTCGGGGTCTTCCTGGAAGTTGTCAGGCGCCAGCCACTGTGTTTCTTCAGTCACAAACTTCTCGAAGTACGTCCAATGCAGCTTCGCATACCGAAGCGAAGCCTGCCGCTCCGCTTCGGTGAGATGGATTTCACCGAGAATTGCCGGACTGCTCAGGGCGAACGCGATGCTCGGGCTCGCCAGCCAAGCCAGCACCAGCGGCAGTGTCCCCATGACGAAGAGAAAACGCTGGTCCGAGCTCGTGACTCCGCCAACGGTGACTTCAAGACCTATCAGCGCTCCGAGCAAAATGCAGAGTGCCGTGACCGGCCACATCTTCCGCCACGTCTCGAGCTGCGAGCCAACACCCATCGTCCGCTCGACCTGCGAAGCCGTCTGCCACTCCAGAAGCTTTCGGTGACTGATGAACAGTCTGTAGAGAGTGCGCACTATGGCGTCGGCTGAGACGACCGCCTGGTGCGGCAGGAATACCACCGCCAGCGCAAATTGTTGCGCGTTGGTGATCGCGTCCCTCCCTACAGCGAGATAGTAGGCGAGCCACGATTGATCGCGCGGCGGGCGCATGAGCGAGATCGCCAGCGAAAAGAGCCAGGGAAATGCGATCGTGACCAGAACGATCCCTGTCCAGTTGATGATGGAGCCCGGTAGCAGGAGCCAGCCAGCGATCAGCATCGCGAGCTGGGCGATCTCGACGAGACTGCGACGCAGGTTGTCGAGAATCTTCCAGCGGGAGATCGCCGAAAGACGGTTCGGCGTCGGCCCGTCAGGTCCTGGAACGGTCCTCTTGAGCCAGCCGAGGAGTTGCCAGTCTCCGCGAATCCAGCGGTGCTTCCGGCGTGTGAACGTCAGATACCGCGCCGGATAATCGTCGTACACCTCGATGTCCGTCGCGAGACCAGCGCGCGAGTACGTCCCCTCGATCAGGTCGTGGCTGAGGAGCGTGTTCTCGGGAAACCTTCCGTGAATCGCTTCTTCGAACGCATCGACATCGTAGATCCCCTTTCCGGTGAAGCTCCCTTCGCCGTAAAGGTCCTGGTACACATCGGATACGGCGGTGGTGTAAGGGTCGACCCCCGGATGGCCCGAGTGGATTGATGCGAAGTACGAACGATGCGCGCTTGTGAGCGCCACACCTACGCGTGGCTGAATGATGCCGTAGCCGTCGGTAACGCGACCAATCTTGGGATCGTAGTGGGCGCGGTTCAGCGGATGCGCAATGGTGCCAACGAGCAGCTGCGCTGCATCCCGCGGCAGCACTGTATCGGAATCGAGCGTGACGACATACCGAACGAATCCAAGTCTGCTCGTGTCGCCGATGATCGTCGAGAACGCGTCCTTCGCTCCACCGCGGAGGAATTTGTTGAACTGGGCAAGCTTGCCGCGCTTCCTCTCCCAGCCCATCCAGACACCTTGCTTCGGATTCCACAGCCGCGGCCGATGGAAGAGAAAGAACACATCTTCGCCCGCGAGACCGTACCTCGCGTTCAGCGCCTTGATTCCACTTGCCGCAGTCGCGAGGATCTCTTCATCGCCGGGCCTGTGCTCGGTGGGAGAATCGGTGAAATCGCTCAGGATCGCGAACTGAAGATTGGGATCGCGATTGGCGAGATACTGCACTTCGAGGTGCTCGAGCGCCTCCTCCACTCCGTGCACGCTTCCCAGAAGTGTCGGTACGACTACCGCTGTCATGTATTCTTCGGGAATACCGTCGTCGCGCAGTTCGAGCTTCGACATCAGACGCGGAGGCATCAACAGTGTTATCAGCTGGTTGATGATGCTGATGCCGATCTCGCTCGCCGGGATGAGTGAGAAGAGCGCGATTATGAAGGTCAACATCGGTGGCGCGCTCTCGACCACTTCCAGAATCACGGCGAGCGCTGCAGTGGTGAACAGGCTTATCCCGCCGAAGTACAGCGTATTGGGATGCCGGTGAGTCCAGCGATATAGCCATTCGCCCGGCGGCGGAGTGTAGCCGACCTTTTCCTCGAGAACCGCGCGACCTTTCTCGACGAGGAAGTAGCCGACGTGCGCGCGTCTGACATCGGTTGGGTCGGCGAGCTTCGCCAGCGCCAGCACTTCGCCTGCAATCTCTTCCTCCGGCCGCTTGACGCGCTTTGCGATGTGCTCGACGACGTGGCGGTAGTGGTCACGCGTTCCGAACGTCATCGACGCGTAGTGACCGCTCGGATCGTCGCGCAGGAGTTTGTCCGTAGCGCTCTGCGATTCGACAAAATCCTTCCAGTCCAGCCGCGATATGGTACGAAGACTGGTGATGCTGTTCGCCACCGTGACCTGGGTCAGCGCCACACGGCGATTCGACCGCGTCGCGGCTTCCTCGGCGCTCGGCCCGTCTTC
>JALYZH010000364.1 GCA_030948945.1 Gemmatimonadota bacterium
CTGGTATGGGGGCGATCACCCCCGTCGGTAACGATGTGGCGACGACCTGGCGGTCCCTGATCGAAGGGAAGTCGGGTACCGCGCCTATCACGAAGTTCGACGCTTCCAACTTCCCAGTGAAGTTCGCGGCTGAAGTGAAGGGCTTCAATCCGCTCGATTACATGGACCGGAAGGAAGCGAAGCGCGCCGACCAGTACACCCAATACGCGGTTGCGGCATCGCGCCAGGCCATGACCGACGCCAATCTCGTCCAGCGCAACGGAATGGATCCGGATCGGATCGGGGTCATCATCGGTAGCGGCATCGGTGGGCTCAAGAGCTTCGAGGAGCAGCACGACGTCTATCGCGAGCGCGGAGTCGGAAAAATCTCGCCGTTTTTCATCCCGATGTTCATTGCAGACATCGCGGCTGGCATCGTCTCGATGATGTTCAACGCCAAGGGTCCAAACTACGCCACTGTATCAGCTTGCGCGACTAGTGCTCACGCAATAGGTGATGCGTATCGGACCATCCAGTACGGCGACGCGGACATCATGATCACAGGCGGCGCGGAAGCGACGGTCACTCCGATGGCGATTGGCGGGTTTGCCAACATGAAGGCGCTTTCCGAGCGGAACGATAGCCCAGAGACGGCTTCACGTCCCTTCGACGCCACGCGCGATGGATTCGTAATGGGGGAAGGAGCGGGAATCGTCATCCTCGAGGAGCTGGAGCACGCGCTTGGTCGCGGCGCGAAGATCTACGCCGAGATCGTTGGATATGGCGCCACCGGTGATGCGTATCACCTCACCGCGCCAGCGCCCGATGGAGAGGGTGCCCAGCGTGCGATGAAGCGCGCGCTCAAGGACGCCGGGCTGGAGCCGAAGGACATTCAGTACATCAACGCCCACGGCACATCCACCCCCGCAAACGACTTCAACGAGACTCGCGCGATCAAAGCTGTCTTCGGCGAGGAAGCGAAGAAGGTCAACGTGAGCTCGACGAAGTCGGCTACTGGGCACATGCTGGGTGCTGCCGGCGCCGTCGAAGCGGTGATCAGCGCCATGGTTGTGGGGTCGGGCGTGATTCCGCCGACTATTAATTACCATCACCCCGATCCGGAGCTCGATCTCAACTACACTCCCAATACCTCCGTCAAACGGGATGTGAACGCGGTTCTCAGCAACAGCTTCGGCTTTGGTGGCCACAACACCACCCTCGCCATCAAGCGCTTCAAGAGCTGAGATATGACGGCCGGGCTGCCACTCGACCTCGGTAGGATCTCGGATCGCGATCTGAGGGCTGTGGGCAAAAAGGTTACCGACCACGCCAGACTGTCCAATGCGGATGCGGAGCTTCTCTTTACATCGCCCGATCTCATCGGCGTGGGAACGCTCGCGGATTTCGCGAACCGCCGTAAGCACGGCGACGTCGTCACCTTCGCCGCCAATCAGCACATCAATCCGACAAACGTCTGCTACCTGCGAAAGACCTGCGTCTTCTGCTCCTTTGCGCGGTTGCCCAAGGAAGAGGGCGCCTACCACTACACGCTCGATCAGGTGTACGCCGAGGCGGAGACGGCTGCGGCGGGACTAACGAAGGAATTTCACATTGTCGGCGGGCTCGACATGAAAGCTGGGCTCCAGTACTACGCCGAGATGTTCCGCGGGCTCAAATCGCGCTATCCGCAGGTGCACATAAAGGCGTTGACCGCCGTCAAGATCGCCCACATCGCCCGCATCGACAAGATGTCTATCGAGGATGTGCTCATAGCCCTCCGCGAGGCCGGGCTCGATACTCTGCCCGGGGGCGGCGCAGAGGTGTTCGGCAAGGGCGTCCGCATGGCGATCGCTGACAAGAAGCTCGCCGCGGAGGATTGGATCGACGTGCATCGGACCGCGCACCGGCTCGGGATTCGAACGAATTGCACCATGCTTTACGGACACGTCGAGTCCATCCAGGATCGCATCGAGCATCTATCGATGTTGCGCGATCTCCAGGACGAATCGGGCGGCTTCCTCGCCTACATTCCGCTCGCGTACCATCCCGACCACAATGAGCTCGGGATCGAGCTCGGCCGTGAGGGAACGGCTACGACCGGCTTTGACGATCTTCGGAATCTCGCGGTCGGCCGACTGTTCCTCGACAACTTCGAGCACATCAAGACGCACTGGATCATGGTGACTCCGTTCCTGTCGCAGACCTCGCTCGCGTTTGGCGTCAACGATCTCGAGGGAACTGTCGTGCGCGAGAAGATCTATCACGAGGCTGGCGCGCACACCGCGCAGGGCCTCAGTCTCGACGAGATCCTCGATCTCATCCGTTCCGCTGGCAAGACGCCAGCAGAGCGCGACTCGTTCTACAACATCCTCCGCGTTTTCGATCGCAACCCCAGCGCAGTGGCGGCCTGATGAAGATCGGCCGCATTCCTTACATCAACTGCTACCCGGTCTACGGCGCGATCGACCGCGGTCTGGTACGACTCGACGCCAAGCTGGTCGACGGAGTTCCGACTGATCTGAATCGGCGCATGGGAGCCGGGGAGCTGGATATCAGCGTCGTGTCGGCAGTCGAGTACGCGCGCGATGCCCATCGTTATCTGCTACTCCCGGATCTCGCGATTTCCTGCGACGGGCCGGTTCGAAGCGTCATGCTTTTTTCCAGGCGGCCGGCCGCTGACCTTGGCGCGAGAAGCGTTGTCGTCAGCAGAAGCTCAATGACAAGCGTGGCTCTCCTGGAGCTGTTGTTCGAAAATGTCTGGCACGCTCGGCCCCGATTCGTTCCTGGCGATGCGGAGATCAAAGACGTCGTCGTCGACAATGCGAGCGGCGCCGACGCGCGTCTGGTCATAGGCGACGCCGCGCTCGTGCTCGGTTCCAACCACCGCGAGCGTTATCCCTTCGTCTACGATCTCGGCCAGGCGTGGAAGGATTGGACCGGCCAGCCGTTCGTGTTCGCGGTTTGGGTCGCCCAACGCTCGACCGACGTGAAGGTCGCTCTACTCGCTCACGCAAGTCTGATCGCATCGAGGGACTGGGGCCTGCAACATTTGCCAGAGCTCGCCGAGCAGGCGCACCAGGCTACTGGCGTCGCGCGGTCGGTTTGCGCCGAGTATTTGTCAGGGCTCGATTATGGGCTGTCATACCCACACCTCGCTGGCCTAACCGAGTTCTATCGTCGTCTCGTTGAGCGAGGGCGCATTCCCAACGGAACTCTTACCTTCCTGCCAGCCGCATGAGCGAGACTTCTGAGCTTCTCGATTTCTATACGAACGCTTCGCTCCTCGAGCTGGGAGCGGAGGCCGATCGTGTGCGCCAGCAAAAGCATCCGGGCAATACCGTCACCTACATTATCGACCGCAATATCAACTACACCAACGTCTGTGTAGCTGACTGCGGGTTCTGCGCATTCGCACGTCGGCCAAAGCACGACGAGGGATACACTCTCTCCTTCGAGCAGATCGGCGCCAAGATCGACGAGCTCAAGGCGCTGGGTGGAGTCCAGATTCTCATACAGGGCGGCCACAACCCGTACATCCCGTTCGATTGGTACCTCGACTTGATGCGTTACATCAAGCGCAATC
>JALYZH010000189.1 GCA_030948945.1 Gemmatimonadota bacterium
ACGACCACCGGCGCGGCAAAGGCGACCTCCCTGGTGATTCCCGAAGTAAAAGGAAAAATCGACGGAAGCTCGATCAGAGTTCCTACTCCTGACGTGTCGTACACGATACTCACGGTGGAAATCGAAAGAGCTGGCGCGACGAAGGACTCGGTCAACGCGGCATTCAGGAAGGCCGCGACAGAAGGCCCGCTATCGGGAGTCCTCCGCTACAGCGAAGAAGAGCTGGTGTCGAGCGATTTCATCGGCGATCCCGCATCGTGTATTCTCGACTCGAAGACCACCAACGTCATCGACGGCACTCTCGTGACGGTGCAGGGATGGTACGACAACGAGTGGGGATACGCCTCACGCTGCGTCGACATGCTGCGGTTCATGGGAGCCCGACTCTAGGCGAGCAGAGACATGAAAAAGAAAACCGTCCGTGATTTGACCGACGCGCAGCTGCGCGGCAAGCGGGCTCTCCTTCGCGTGGACTTCAATGTGCCGCTCGATGACAACGAGCGGATCACGGACGATACGCGCATTCGTGCGGCGTTGCCGACGATCGCGCTCCTGCTCGAGCGTGGTGCGCGTCCGGTAATCCTTTCCCATCTCGGCCGTCCGAAAGGGAAGCCTGATCCCAAGTACTCGCTTCAACCGGTTTCCACGCGGCTGACCGAGCTGACCGGTTGCAACGTCATCTTCGTCGAATCGACCGACTCCGACGAGGCCCTCAAAGCCACCCAGAATCTCAATCCGGGAGAGATTCTGCTGCTGGAGAACACCAGATTCCTCGGCGGCGAGGAGAAGAACGATCCGCGTCTTTCGCGTGCGCTCGCCGAGCTGGGTGACTGCTTCGTGAACGATGCGTTTGGAGCGGCGCACCGAGCCCACGCGTCTACCGTGGGAGTCGCTCAGCACCTCCGTCCAGCGGTCGCCGGCCTATTGATGGAGACGGAGCTTGAATACCTCGGGGGCGCCCTCGCCAATCCAGGGCATCCATTTATCGCGATACTCGGCGGCGCCAAGATATCGGGCAAGATCGACGTGATCGAGCAGTTGCTCCCCAAGGTGGATGGGCTGCTCGTCGGCGGCGCCATGGCGTGCACGTTCTATAAGGCCATGGGGCTCGAGACGGGAAAGTCACTCGTCGAGGAGGACCGCGTCGCGATGGCAAAGAATCTTCTGGCGCGCGCGGGAATGCGACTGACCCTTCCGCACGATGCGATGGTTGCCCCATCCCTCGACAACGCAAAAGCGGCGAAGCCGGTTCCCCGCAACGCGATCCCCAGTGATCAGGCGATGTTCGACATCGGTCCGCAGACAGTGGCGTCGTACACACGCGCGATCGCTTCGGCAAAAACGATTATCTGGAATGGACCGATGGGAGTTTTTGAGGTGCCGCCGTTCGATCGCGGCACCCGAGCAATTGCGGAAGCGATGGCGAATGCTACAGGGAAGGGCGCAACCACGATTGTGGGAGGCGGGGATTCGGCTGCTGCCCTAGCCGAAGCCGGGCTCGAGAAAAAAATGAGCCATGTATCCACTGGCGGCGGCGCGTCGCTCGAGTTTCTCGAAGGGAAGAAGCTGCCAGGCGTTGAAGTGCTGGACGACGCGTAATGAAGCGTCCCGTTCTCGCCGCCAACTGGAAGATGAACAATGGCCCCACGGCGGCGAAGGCGTTCATGGAGACGTTCCTCGCGGCATACCGGCCGCGCACCGACAGAACGGTGATCGTGTTTCCACCTGCGGTCTCCTTGACCACTGTATCGAGCGCCTTATCTGATCGCAGTGATGTCATGGCGGGTGTCCAGAACATCCATTGGGCGGAGAAGGGAGCATTCACCGGAGAGATCTCCGCTCCCATGGCAAGGGATGCCGGAGCGCGCGTCGTTCTCGTTGGTCACTCGGAGCGGCGACACGTTTTCGGTGAGACCGACGCGCAGTGCGCAAAGAAGTGCCTCGCGGCGTCGCGGGCAAAACTGACCTTCATGCTCTGTGTCGGCGAAACAATCGCGCAGCGTGAAGCGGGCGAGACAGAGCAAGTGGTGACGCACCAGCTGCGCGAGGGCGTCTCGCAAACTCCGAATCTCATCTCCGCGGAGTTTCTGATCGCTTACGAGCCAGTTTGGGCGATCGGCACCGGACTCACGGCCTCGGCCGGAGACGCCTCGGCGATTCACACTCTGCTTCGCCGCGAGCTGGGACAAATGATCGGTACGCGCTCGGAGGAGATTCCGATTCTTTACGGGGGAAGCGTGAACGCTGAAAACGCCGCCGGACTGCTAGGAGCGCCCGAAGTCGATGGTCTTCTCGTTGGCGGGGCAAGCGTCGACGCCTCCTCCTGGCTCGCCATCGCGCAGATGGGCTAAACGCTGGCGCGAGCGGACGGCGCGACTTGAGTTTTCAGCGGGCACCACTGATATTGAAGCGCTACGCTGAACCTTAATCCTGCCAATGATTTACACGTTTCTTCTCACGCTGCTCGTTCTCGACTGCATCGTCCTGATGCTGGCGGTCCTGCTCCAGAGCGGGAAGGGCACCGGACTCGCCGCCAATTTCGGCGGAGCGAGCTCGTCGCCCGACGCCTTTATCGGCATCCGACAGGCTGGAAATCTTCTGACGACCGTCAGCTGGTGGGGCGGCGGAATTTTCCTCGGGCTTTGCTTCATATTGCAGATCATGTCGACGCATACGGCAGCGCCACGCTCAGTATTGGAGAAGGGTTTGGGTACACAGCCGACAAACGTCGCCCCGCCCCCGACCTCAGCGCCCGCGGTTCCACTCGAGCCTGCGCCTACTACCGCTGCTCCCAAGACGGTTGCTCCGAAGACGGCTGCTCCGAAGGGAGTTCAGACGGCGAAACCGCCCTCCACCGCGCCGAAACGATAATTTGACCGAGACTCAGATCACCGAACCGGGGTTCCTCCTCCTTGAGGACGGAACCCTTTTTCGTGGGAGGATAGCAGGACCCTCGAATTCTTCGCTGCTACCCGCCGTCGCGGAGGTCGTCTTCACGACCAACATGACGGGTTACCAGGAGGTATTCACCGATCCCTCCTATCGCGGCCAAATCGTGGTGATGACGACGCCACAGATTGGCAACTACGGCATCAACACAGAAGACCCTGAGTCATCCGGTCCTCAAATCGCCGGTGTCGTGGTGCGCGAGCTCTCCCGAACTTATTCCAACTGGCGCGCCACCGGAGGCTTGGGCGCATGGCTGGCGGCGGCTCAAGTCCCCGCGATAACAGACGTTGACACGAGACGTCTCACGCGACACTTGAGGTCTGTGGGAGTGATGCGCGGCGTCATCGGCGCCGGACAACCCGATGAGGCAAGCCGTGCCGCGCTCGATGCTTGTCCTTCAATGGAGGGGTTGGACCTGGCCTCCCGGGTCACGACCCGAGAGCGCTATAGCTGGGGAAATCCGAGCGCGCGCCATCACATCGTCGCTTACGACTACGGAATCAAGCGCAACATCCTTCGCCTGTTCAGCGAAAACGACTGCCGAGTTACCGTAGTCCCGGCCGACACTTCGGCCGAGACGGTACTGGCGGAGGAGCCAGACGGGATTTTTCTCTCGAACGGGCCGGGCGATCCGGACGCCGTCCTCTACGCCCCGAAAATCATTCGAGAGCTGACGTCTGCCGGAGTTCCGACCTTTGGTATCTGCCTCGGGCATCAGCTGTTGGGTCTAACGTTCGGTGGATCCACTGTGAAGATGCCCTATGGCCATCGCGGCGGAAATCACCCGGTGAAAGAGATCGAGACAGGAAGGGTGCTGATCACTTCCCAGAACCATGGGTTCGCTGTAGAGGGTGACGTGCGCTCCGTCAAAGGCGCGGGAGAGCTGGAGGTAACCCATGTCAACCTCAACGACGGGTCGATCGAGGGACTGCGCCACCGCCAGCTGCCGGTGTTCGGCGTGCAGTATCATCCCGAGGCGGCCCCCGGACCGCACGATGCGCGACCCCTGTTCCAGGAGTTTCTGGGCGCATTGAAGGGCTCGCTGACGTAGACCAGGCTCGCTTGACAGCATATCAGTAAAGCCATAACTTCAAAGCACTTACGCTTGTTCAGCGCGTCTCCATTCGGAGTTTTTCATGACCAAAGCCGACCTCGTCGAGCGTGTCACGGCCCAGATTTCACGGACTGCCGGGCCGATGATTTCCAAGAAGGATTGCGCTCGCGTCGTGGACGCT
>JALYZH010000236.1 GCA_030948945.1 Gemmatimonadota bacterium
GTCGAGGACCATCGTCGGCGGAAATTTCGGCGCGCCACCGAAGCCCCCATTCCGCTCGTCGTACTTCTGGGCGAGCGAACGGTACGCCCCCTCCAGCACCCGTGAAGAGAGAATGCCACTGCTGCGCTCACGGACAAGGTTGCTCTCGTAGATCTCCTTCAGCTGATCCGCGGTCTCGGCGACGTTCGGGCTCTTTTTCTCGTACGCATCGCTCACGGACTCGAGCACCTGCCTGAACGACGGCCGCCCGTGTCGATCGTCGGGCGGGAAGTAAGTGCCGCCGTAGAAAGGCCTGCCGTCGGGCAGCAGGAACATCGTCATTGGCCAACCGCCCTGTCCGGTCATGGCTTGCACGGCCTGCATGTAGATGTTGTCGAGGTCCGGGCGCTCTTCGCGATCGACTTTGATGTTGACGAACTTGTCGTTCATCAGGCCCGCCGTTTCATCGTCCTCGAACGACTCGTGCGCCATGACGTGGCACCAGTGGCACGCCGCGTAGCCGATACTCAACAGAATCGGCTTGTTCTCCCGCTTCGCTCTCTCGAGAGCGTCAGATCCCCACGGATACCAGTCCACCGGATTGTCGGCGTGCTGGAGGAGATAGGGACTGGTTTCGTTGGCGAGGCGGTTGGGCATGTCTGGCGTCGACGCCGGCAGAGGACTGTAAAGTACAACAGAACGAGTTGTGAGCTCTCAGTCTGCAAGCTGCCAGCCGTTAGCCGCCCGACATCGGGACGTCACTAATGTGCGTCGGTTTCGCGGCGTCTATAGACCAATCGTCCGGCCTTTCTTCCTTATCGGCGTGCGGACGGTACATGATCACCCTTACGCGCTCGAGGGTTATCAGCCCGCCACCGACCATCTTGTCCAGTTCAGGAAGGATTTCCTGTATCTTTTCTTCCGTATCGACGCATTCCACAACGATTGGAAGATCCATTGACAATTCCAAAAATCTTGCCGTATGGATGCGGCTGCTCGCGCCGAAGCTCATGATGCCGCGAGTGACGGTAGCACCGGCGTAGTGACGTTTTCGGAGGAGTTGCACGATCGCCCAATACAAAGGCTCCCCTTCGTACTTGTCCCGCTCGCCGATGTGTATTCGCATCAACACTCGCTCGCCTTTGAACCCGTGCATCTTTCCTCCGTCGGCCGGAACCATCTCAATTAGACGGGGTGGCGAGTGAGTAGTCAACAGGCGCCTGGAGACGCTCGATGATTCTGCTTCTGATTGCGCTGGGCGGAGCGGTGGGGTCGCTTCTGCGCTACCTCCTTGGCGGGCTCATCCAGCGCTCGAGCGCGAGCGGCTTTCCAGTGGGTACATTTTTCGTCAACGTCGCCGGGTGCTTCCTCATCGGCGTGTTCGTGCGCTTTTTGCTCAACATGCAGACGTCAGCCGAGCTGCGTGCGCTGCTGGTCGTCGGATTCTGTGGCGGATTCACTACGTTTTCCACTTTCAGCTTCGAGACGGTTGGATTGATAGAAGGCGGCGAGTACGCTCGAGCCGCGACGTATATTGCGGGCAGCGTAGCGCTGTGCATCATCGCAACTTTTGCGGGGATGGCGGCGGCAGGTGTCATTGCGCGGAATGGGTGATCCGGCCTGCTGGTCACATCTCTTTTTCGAAGACGACACACAAATGAATCTCCAACTATGACAACTTCAACCGCTACGGCGAAAGCGTCCGGCACCATTCCTTCCGACCTCGAGAATTTCCTCCGCAAGAATGACTCGCGCATCCACGACGAGCTGTTCGAGTTTCTGCGCATTCCGAGTGTCAGCGCGAAATCGGAGCACAACGGCGACACGAAACGCGCCGCCGAGTGGGTAAAGAATTCGCTCGATAGGATCGGTGTGCCGGCCAAGATATACCTGACTGCCGGACATCCAGTCGTAGTCGGCGAATGGAGGAATGCTCCCGGCGCGCCGACGGTTCTCATTTACGGACACTACGATGTGCAGCCGGCCGAACCGTTGGAGCTGTGGTCGTCGCCTGCTTTCGAGCCGACGGTGCGAGATGGAAAAATCTTCGCGCGTGGATCGGTGGATGACAAAGGCCAGGTGTTCCTCCACATCAAAGCGCTGGAGGCACATCTCGCCACCCGCCAAAAACTTCCCGTCAACGTCGTCGTGATCGTCGAGGGGGAAGAGGAGATCGGCAGCGAGCATCTGGCTTCATTCGTCGAGCAGCAAAAGAAGCTGCTCAAGGCAGACGCCGTCGTTATCTCCGACTCGGCGATGTTTGCGCCTGGCCTGCCTTCGATTCTGTCGTCGCTGCGCGGACTCGCGTACTTTGAGATCAATGTGCAGGGCCCGAAGGGCGATCTGCACTCGGGCAGCTATGGCGGCGCGATCGTTAATCCAGCGATGGCGCTGGCGCGGATCCTCGCGACGTTCCACGACAAGGATGGCCGCATTGCGATTCCCGGGTTCTACAAGAAAGTGCGCGAGTGGGATCCGAAGATCCGGAAGCAGATGCGCTCGCTGCCGTTCGACGACAAGACTCTGATGAAGGAGACGGGCGTCAACGCGCTCGGCGGCGAGAAGGGCTTCACGACCCTCGAGAAACTCTGGATCCGTCCCACCTGCGAAGTGAATGGCCTGCTCAGCGGATACACCGGCGAAGGCGCGAAGACCGTGCTGCCGGCGAAGGCGATGGCGAAGGTGAGCTGTCGCCTGGTCCCCGATCAGGATCCTGCTGAGATCGAGAAGCTGATGAAGGCCCACGTCGCGAAGGTCGCGCCGAAGGGAGTGAAGGTCGACGTCCAGCATCTGCACGGCGGACGCCCGTGGCGCGCCGAGCTGAATGGCCCGATCTATGACGCGGCTCGCCGAGCGCTACGCGCGGCTTTCGGAAAAGAGCCGGTGATTACCGGTGAAGGCGGCTCCATCCCCGTCGTCGGCGACTTCCAGCGCATACTCGGTGCACCCGTTCTATTGGTCGGATTCGGACTGCCTGGCGAGAACGCTCACGCGCCCGACGAGTGGATGAGCGACGATAACTTCCGGCTCGGCATGCGCGCGATGGCGACGCTGTGGGACGAGTACGCCAAGGCACAGCAAGGGTGAGAGGGAACTCAGAACTGTAACTGAACTGGCAACTCGCATCTACACTTCTCACAACTCGCACCCGTTCAGTTGTAGTTATCGGTTCCCGTTTTATAGATCGAGCAGCAGCTCGGGGTCGGCGGCAGGCTCCGGATACGTAGTCAGCTCGAGGCAATCTGGCGAGTCGTTGCGCGCATTGTTGACCAGCTTGGAGATCGGGAAGAACTCCAGCTCGTCATTCTTGTGGTATGCCGATTTGTTGAGTAGCTCGAGCTGTCCCTGCTTCCGCTCGGGATCGAGCCATTCCTCGTAGGAGTCCGGCGCCAGGAGCACCGCCATCCGGTCGTGGAACTGCTTGTACCAGTCGTCCGCATCTTTGACGATGACGGTGCACGACCACAGCTCCTCGCCGCTCGAGCTATCGCGCCAGCGACTCCACAGCCCCGCCATCGCGAACGGGATTCTCTCTCTGTGTCGAATGAGGTGAGGGATCTTGTGCTTTTTTTCTCCGACCCATTCGATGATACCGTCGACTACGACGAGGCAGCGCTGACTGCGCCATGACTCCTGAAAGGTCGGCGCCGACGCAACTGTCTCGACCCTCGCGTTGAACGTCGAGTACTCGGAGTCGAACGCGACGACTTTATCTCTGCTCTCGAGCTTCGATGGTACGAGATTCCAGTGCATCGTCCTGAGGACCCTCTCCCGCAGGAATGGGTCGTAGTAGACGGACGGAATGTCCTCGTGCGGATTCAGGTTGTAGCGTGGCTTCCAGTCGCTCGGGACGAACTTCCTGGTGAAGCCATAGACTTTTTCAGTTATCCCGTCGGGATTGACCACCGTGGCGCGTCCGCACATATGGTCAACTGTACCGTTCGGGGAACTGAACTGCAACTGAACGGGTGCGAATTGTCAGTGCCAGAGTGGCCAGTTGATAGTTCACTACGTCGGGACGTTTCCGGCGCCGTTCAGAGTACAGGCAACTGCCTGTGCCTTAAGATTATTGAGGGAAGTCCGGGCGTAGTGAACTGATTACGGCATCTACGCTACTGGTAGCTCGCACCCGTTCTGTTCAGTTGTAATTGAGATCTAGAATCTCCATTCCCTAATAAGGAACGCCCCGAACGCGCTTGTCGTCAGGATGTTCTGGAGGCTCGAGAGGCTCGGCTCTCTCAGCAGGTAGCGGGTCTCCAGGCCTGTCTCTAGACGATAACCCCTGGTCCCGCCAAACCGATGCACGACTTTCACGCCCGGACGGACCAGTGCGTAGGGATCGAGCGGAGATTTCACTTCCACGAAGGTGTGCGACCTGATGTACTTCCCGAACTCGAATTGCGTCGCGCGCAGGAAGTTGCCGACGTCCGTTTGCACATCGGCGGGCGTGATGGTGAACACGTCGGCGCCAAGCGAGCGCGCCGCGCTGCCAGCGATTTGATCGGCAGCGACGCCGAGCGCTACGCCGGCGAGCTGACGGCTGGCGAGAGCAGCGCCTGCGCCCACGAGGTTCGTGCCACCGCCACCGTTGGTGAGACCCGATCCCTCGAGCTGGAGGAGCGAAGTCGATGACTGGCCGAACGCGAGGTAGCTGAGCAAATCGCTCTGCGGAATCGGGGGCTGGGCATCGCTCGTGAGGGAGATGTTCGGGTTTCTCAACGTTCCGCCGACAGCGATCTGGATGTTGATGGCCTCGCGGCTCGGCTGTGTCACTTGGTACGAGGCGTTTGCCTGCAATATCGGATTCAACTCGGTGGAATTGATGAATGAAGCCGATCCTCGGTTGATGGTGAATCTGCGCGTCATGAACGTGTACTCACCGCGCTCGGTCAGGATCACGCCGTCCAGCACCAGCGTCTCCTTGGCGCGATTGACGTGCACGCCCAGATCCTCATCGCTGTAGATCTCGACGTTGGCTTCACGCGACCGCACAAAGACATCGCGATCGACTCGCAGATTCACGTCCATGCGCATGTTCGCGAGCAGCGGAGACTGGGACGGGAACAGCTCGCGACTCGCCATCACCGCAGTGTCGACCACGTTGAACAGGGCGGGATCGCCGGCCCCTACGAGAGTCTTGTTGTCGGACGGCGGGATATAAATCACTCCCTGGCGGAGACGGAAATTGCCGGTGACGTGCGCATCCTTGAATGGGCCGACCATCGCCAGGTTCGCCCCAACTGTGAGCTGACCCCGGTCGTTGTTGAGCACCTGCGCGCCACTCGTGAACAGCTTGAGATCGAAGCTGGGCGCGGTGAGGGGTCTCAGCCCAATTCCACCCGTGAGAACGATGCGCCCCTTGCTGTTTGCGGCGACCGAGTCGATCACGACAGTGTCGCCGAGCATCCGAACCGATGCCTCGATCTGACTGAGATCGATGCCCGCGAGCGTTACCCGCGCCTGTCCCTCGTGCATCATGAACTGACCGGTGAGCTGCGGCTTGTTCAGGCTGCCGGCCAGCTTGAACGATCCACTCGCCCTGCCGCGCACGTTGGAGACGTAGTCGCTGAACTGCGGCATCAGATCCATCGGCAGGCTGTCGGCATTGATGTTGAGAGCGATCTGCCTGTCGGCGGGAAATCTCGATCCCGTGACTCCCGTCAGCGCGAGATTGATCGGAACCGTTCCCTCTGCTGTGAGAAACGGTGGTTGGCCTGGGCGCATCGCATCCGCGCGTCCAGTCAGCGTCTGGTTTGCGTACTGCAGATTCCCGTGCACCTCGGGGAGCGTGGTTCCATTGTAAAGCAGATTGGTGCCGCCAAACGCACCCTTGAATTGGGGATTATCCAGCGTCCCCGTACCGTGCACGTTGAACGAGACGAGCCCCTTCGCGTTGATGCTGCTCTGAGTGAGCGCGGTCACATCGCCGATGTTGAGGTTGTCGACGGCGACGTCGAGGTTGGCGCTTCCTTGCTTGGGAACCAGTCCGTTGGCGTAGATCCGGCCGTTTGAACCATTTCGCAGCTCGAGATTGTCGACATCCACGCCCGCCTGTCCCCAATGCAGTGCCGCGGCATGGGTGCTCGCCCACACGCTGGTGTCGAACTGCAGCCTCATGTTATTGAGATGGAGCTCGTTTCTGATCTTGTTCAGCGTGAACTGCGCATCGGCGCTGTACTTCCGTGAATTCTCCTCGGTGACGACTATCTGAAGAGTTCCGTTCGGTTTCTGATACGTGAGTTTCGCTCCGACAGTGTCGAGGCTGAATCCGGCCGCATTCAGCTCAATCGCCTGGGCGTTGACTCTCACTTGCGACTGCGGCGTGCGCGCATTGATCCAGTCGTAATCGGCGACGAACGAGCCGACGGTATTTCCCTGCGCCACGATGTTGGAGCCGGAAGCTGTTCCCTTGAGACTGAAATTCCGGATGTTGCCGGTTGCCACGCCATCAGCGTGTGCGGAGCCGGAGAGCTCGTTCTTGCGCACTGTTTTGGGAGTGTCGACGGGAAACCGGGGCAGAGCCTTTCCCGTTATCGCGCGCTCGACCTCAGTGGCGCGCGCGACTCTCGACGAATCGGCTTTCGCTTTCGCGATTCTGCTCGATAGTATCCCCGGGCGCGGCTTCACCAAGCCGGTATCCTTTGATATGAGACTGGCCACGCGCGAGAGCGAATCGATCGCGACGTGATAGCTGAGAGTCCCGGTGCGCCCGGGTGCGAGGCCGAACGTTCCGTTCGCTTCCACGATTCCCTGCGGCAGCTCCAACGCCAGCGTGTCCACCCGCGCCATCCCATTGGTCGCTGCCAATTCCACATTGGCGCGATCGATCGACACCGTATCAATTGTCGACCCACTCATGCTCGCGGTCAGCTGTGCCTGCATCGTCGCCGGATCGAATCCTCGGCCGCGCGCCGACCCAACCGCGGTGAGCGACGTCTGCGGCGCCTTGGCAATGACCGTGTTGGCGTTGAACAGGCGTGTGACGAAATCGAGATTATAGCCCGTGGTTTTGCTGGCCAGATCCATCGTTCCACGAAGGTCGAGGAATCCACCGTCGCGGAAGGTGAGCTGAGTGTTGATGGCGAGATCGTTGATCGGCCCCTTGAGTCGCAGCGGTCCGCTGGCGCTGCCTCTCAGTCCCACGCTCGGCATGAATTGGCCGAGTGTGGTGAGAGAGAGCGGATGCATGCGGGCGTCGACGTCGTACCAGGGAAGGCCGCGCACTCGCATCGCTGCGCGCCCAGTCGCGCGAGTCAAAGCTCCGCGTTCGACGTGGGTGACGTCGCCCTGCGCCATCATGATCCCCGCAGTCGTTCCGTTGAGTATCACCGTTCCGGTGAGAGTGCCGCCGATCTTGATCGAGGGCGCTATCGCCTTGGCCAGACCCATCTGCAGCGGCGCCATCCTCACGCGGAGATTGCGCGCGTTGAAGATTCCGGCTGCCAATCCCATCAAGCCGTTCCCGGTCAGTCGGCTGTTGCCCGATAGCCTGTCGTCCACCGCGACATCGCCATCGATGACGAGCGAGTGCTCTCCTCCGTCGAACCTCGCCCGACCAGTGAGTGTCAGTGGTCGCGGAAATTTCATCGCCGGAAAGAGCTGAGTCAGAAGCCGCGTATCGAGAGAGTTGAAGCGCAGGTTCGCGTTTCGATAGGCGAGCGTGTCTGTTACGGTGGCCTCGATCTGACCGGCGACGTGTGACTTGACGAGCGTGACGTCCATGTTCTTGACGAGGTAAACGCTCTTGTTTCCCGTCCAGTCCATACCGAAATCGATCCTGCCGGATCCCTGCTCGGGCAGGCGAACCCACGCCCAGCGGAGGTCAGCAGGATTTATGGGATCTCCGTGCAGTCGAAGGTGGAGATCTCCGTTGGTGATGTAGTAGCGGCCGTCACCACTCATGCGCGTCGCCGGGAATGTCGCGCGCGCGCCCTTCCACCACACCGAGTCGCCGGTGAATTCGAACGTTCCCGTCAATCCGCGCACGTCGGCCACGGGCGGACGGAACGGCTCAGCGATCATCTTGAGCGTAGCCACATCGACGAGACGACTCTTGTAAGTCGGATCTTCGAGTCGCACGAGGGGGAAGAGTCCGTTGATGCGATGGAAGGTCGAGACCTTCTGGTATCCTTTGGGAACCTGGATCAGAGCCAGTCTCCCCTCTGGCCCGAGTGCGCGTCGGACCGCGTCTTTCGTCTCTGCCGGCGTCAGGTGCGGATCAGGACTCCAGGGCGAGCGAACGGTGAGGTCCCCGTCGAGCACGGTGACATCGCTGAATCTTATCCACGTCCCCCACCCGGTTTTCTGCGGTCCGGACGGTGTCGTGGTGTCGCGCGGAAAAATGCGATCGTAGTTCCATTTTCTACCCGGCTGCTCGTCGAGCACGATGACCGGCTTCACGAGACGGACCTGGGAGAATTCGAGCCGCTTTCCGCGCAACGCGCCGATGCTGTAGCGCGCCCAGATCTCGTCGGCCTTTACGAATGGTGCGCGCGCGCTGTCGGTGATGACGACGTCGTGCAGGGTGAAGCCATTC
>JALYZH010000244.1 GCA_030948945.1 Gemmatimonadota bacterium
GGCTCAGGTGGGGCACTCCACTCGGCAAGGCACCGGTGATGGAGGATGTCCTGTGGGAAGGGCTCACGGATTCCTACGTCGGGCTCGGCATGGCGGAGACGGCGGAGAACCTCGCCGAACGATACAAGCTCGATCGTGGCTGCGTCGATGAGTTTGCGCTGAGGTCGCAGCAGTTGTCGAAGGCGGCGTGGGACGAAGGAGTTTTCGACGACGAAGTCGTGCCGATCCCGATTCCGAATCCGAAAACCGGGAAGACCGAGGAGTTCGCGATCGATGAGCACATGCGGCCGGACACTACTGCGGAGAAGTTGGCCGCGCTCAAGCCGGCGTTCCGGAAGGGTGGTGTCGTTACGGCGGGAAACGCATCGGGAATCGGCGATGGAGCCGCAGCGATGGTGATCGCGAGCGAGCAGTTTGCCCGATCGCGTGGTCTCAAGCCGCTTGGCCGGCTCGTGTCGTGGGGAGTCGCGGGCGTGGATCCTTCAGTGATGGGCATCGGACCGGTTCCATCGTCGAAGATCGCGCTGAAGAGGGCTGGCCTGTCCATTGACGACATGGATCTGATCGAAGTGAACGAAGCTTTCGCGGCCCAGACCTGCGCCGTGGAACGCGAGCTGTCGCTCCCGCGTGAACGACTCAACGTGCACGGCGGGGCGATCGCGCTGAGCCATCCGCTTGCAGCGTCCGGCGCGAGGATCACGGCCCATCTACTGCATGCGTTACGAGCGCGCGGAAAGCGATACGGCCTGGGAACCGCTTGCATCGGCGGTGGACAGGGCATCGCGGTCGTTGTTGAATCCATTCAATAGACTGCGCTCGCCGCAGTGAACGAGGAAAACATGAAGAGACTCGGCAATCGAGTTTTCTGGTGGAGATGCGCTTGGGGCATCCGGGTATTCGGAATGGCGGCAGCTGTCGCCACGATGGCCGCGTGCGCATCAGTCGGCGGCGGCGCGGGCGGCACTGCCACGAACGGCGGCGTGGGACCCGGTGATCAGACCTCGCCCGATGTGATCTGGCCGGTGAAGACGCGCGAGCACGTCGATCTCTGGCTGCACGGGTTCGCGATGCTGCAGGAAGACACGACCTTCGTTCCGTTCTTCAAGCGCGGTTACAGCACCAACATGATCGTTCTCAAGAACAGGGCGAACGTAGTAACTCAGCTCGACGCGAATCGCGACCGGCTTCGCTCGAGATTCGCCCTGAATCCGCAGCTCGTCAACGCCCAGTTCGTGCCGCTTTCATTTTCCAGTTGGACGGAACTCACACAAGCGGTGGACCTGTTCATCCGTGCGCAGGGTGATCCGCGCGCGGCGTCGTCTCAGCAGCAGGCGAGCGCGATCGCGTTCCTCGCCGCGTACTTCTCGACTGGACCCGACCGCGACTGGCTGCGCCTCTTCGTGCAGTCCCTCAGCGACGAGAGCAACCGCTTCTACCATTCATACTGGACACAGCAGCAGCGAGAGAGAAGCAACGTGCTCGAGCTCGTCGACACGCTGTGGCAGCGGACGTATAGACCCCGCATGCAGAGATTTCTCAACAACACCCAGCAGGCGCAGGGCGAGGTTCTGCTGTCACTGCCCCTCGATGGCGAAGGGAGGTCGCTGACCAACGGCAAGCAAGCGAACACTCTCACGGTCACATTCCCTGATCGCCCCAACGACGCCATTGAAGCGATCTACGTGATCGCGCACGAAAGCGCCTCGGGGATAGCCGGCGTCGCGGTCTCAGACAACATCACTCCCGAGCAGCGGCGCAGCGGGCTCGGCGAGCGTTACCAAAGCGCCGCAGCAGTCCGTGGAGGAGCGCTCCTGCTCCAGCGCACTTCGCCGGCGATTCTCGACGGCTATATGCGATACTATCTGAGGTCGGTGAATCGAGCGGTTGGCGCTAACGTGCAGACGACCTTCACCAACACCTTTTCGCTGCCCGATACGATCCGGGACGCTCTGATCCGCCAACTCGAGGTCGTACTCGGCGGGATTTAAGCAGATATAATTCTGAATGGCCGATGAGAAATCCTCGCTTCCCGCCCCTGTCCCCTCCCGGCAGACGCTGCTCGACAGACAGGCGCTCGAGCGCGTACTGGCGCGGGCGGCGGAGCTGCAAGGCCAGGGCGCGATTCCGGAATCTTCCGATCTCCTCAGCGAGAGCCAGCTCCGCGAAATAGGAAGCGAGGTCGGGTTGAGCGCTGCGTCGCTCAACCAGGCACTCGCGGAAGAAAGAACCCGCATCAACGTGCCAGAGGAGCGCGGCCTCGTCGCGCAGATTGCCGGCGCCGGCTTTGCCACCGCGACGAGAACCGTCCCGGGAAATCCACATGATGTTCTCGCGTCGATCGACGAGTGGATGCAGCGTGAGGAGTGCATGCAGGTGCAGCGGCGCTTCGCCGATCGCATCACCTGGGAGCCGCAACGCGGCCTTTTTGGAAAACTCCGGCGTACCGTCAACATCAGCGGGCGCGGATACTATTTGATGGATGCCGGACAGGTATCCGCGACGGTGCTGCCGGTGGATGGATCGCGGGTAGTGGTGAGGCTCGACGCTGACATTCACGCGAGCAGGGCGAGGCGCGTCGGAATAGGTGGAGTTCTGGCGACCATGGGAGCGGCAGCGAGCGGAATTCTCGGACTCGGGCTCATCGTCGCCCACATTCCACTCATCATCGCCGCCGGCGCGGCGGTGCTCCCCTTTGCCGGCGGCGCCACAGCCGCCTACAGAGTCGCGCGCAGCCACCGCTCCATTCTGTCGAGCGCCCAGTTGGGGCTGGAACAAGTTCTGGATCGCCTCGAGCACGGCGAATTCGAGCGGTCTGGTGGATTGCTCGGCGCAATCTCCCCACGAGCCAGGCTGCCGCGGCGGTGAAGAAGATCAGGAAGGTAGGAGTCATTGGTGGCGGACTGATGGGGAGCGGCATCGCCCAGGTATCGGC
>JALYZH010000272.1 GCA_030948945.1 Gemmatimonadota bacterium
TGACGAGCGCCGCCAGGAGGCGCGGCACGACCAGGTACGCGACCGGATCGTACGCCAGCGTCTCCAGCGCATCGATCTGCTCCGTCACGCGCATCGTCCCGATCTCCGCCGTGATGCGCGCGCCCACTCGCCCCGTGAGGACCAGTCCCGTGAGCAGGGGGCCCAGCTCGAGAATGATCGACTGGCGCGAGATCAGGCCGACAACCGAGAGCTGTACACCGCCGAACAGCTGATACCGGGTCTGGATCGCGGTTACCGCTCCGATGAAGGCCGCGACGATCGCGGCGAGGGGGACTGAGTCGACGCCGATGTTTCGCATCTGGCGAATCGTCTCGCCTCCGTACGTCTTCGCATCCCTAAGCGCGCGGCCGATGTCGCGCATGAAGTACGTCCACTCTCCGACCTTGCGGAATGGACGGAGTGGATCCCGGGTCAAGTTCTCACGCGCGCGAAGAGTATGAGTCCCACCACGCCGAATATGATGCTCGGCAGCCAGGCTGCCAGATCTGCCGGGATCATGCCCTTGCCGCCAATTCCCTTCGTGAGCTGAATCAGCATCAGGAAGATCACCGTCGTCGCCAGACTCAGTCCCACTCCGTATGCGGCGCCGCCGCGCTGGGTGCTCGTCGCCAGAGGCGCGCCGAACAGAAGAATCACGACGCACGTAATCGGAATGGCGATCTTGAGCATCCGCTCCACCCGAAGCTCGTTGACTTCAGCGCCCGATCGCTCCATCGACGTGATGAATCGACCCAGCTCGCGAAAGCCCATGTCGGTCGGAGCCTTCTGCGTCAGGGTGAGCTGTTTGGGCGCTTCGTCGAAGTGCCGATCGGCCAGTGAATCGAAGCTGAACGTCAGATTCTGCATTGAGTCGGTGAGAAGATGCATTGCACCCTTCTGCAATAGCCATCCCTTTCCCGTTCGATATCTCGCCGTGTTGGAGGAAATGACATACGACGGATAGTCGGGTCCCTTTCCTTTGCGCTCGATCACAATGCCTTCGATCGACGGCTCGACCAGGTGCAGCGCGCCGATCTTGTACACCCGGCCACGATTCGCTGCGTAGGCAAAGTTGTATCGGTCGGAGCTCATGTTGACCTTGCTCACTTGCAGCGTGTCCAGTCGCTTCTTGTTGGTCAGCGGCGCAAGCTCACCTAGAATCAGGCCGAGTATGGTTGCGAGGATGGCGCCGACAAAGATCGGAGCGATGAAGCGGTAGAAGCTGATCCCCGATGCCTTAGCCGCGGTGATCTCGGAGTGGCGCGTAAGCGCACCGATCGAGAAGACCGTAGCGAACAGGACCGCCGCCGGAAGCACCATGAACATCGAATCCGGCAGCCAGTACAGGTAGCTGAGCGCGATTCGACCAGCGCTCAGGTTCTGACCGAGATATTTGTCGAGATTGTCGGTGAGATCGATGATGTTGACGAGGATGGGAAATCCGAGCGCGGTAGTTACGAAAATCTTCCAGAATTCCGTGAACACGTAGCCGTCGAGCGCCCGCACCATCCTCTTCAAGCCGCGGCTCTCTCAGGTTGCACGATCGGCTTCCGGCCAACTTTGGACCGCACCCATCCGCGAATCGAGTCGAACATTTCCCTCATGTCTCCTCCGCGAGCGGTGCTCCCCTCCTTGCCCATCTTCGCAAGCATCAGCAGCGCGATCAGCGCGAAGATGACATTTGCCATCCACATCGAGAGAACTGCGGGCATCAGTCCGCGCTTGCCGAGCGACTCGCCGGCAATCAGGCACACGTAGTAGAGCGCAAACACGAACAGGCTCACTCCGATCGTGAGTCCCACGCCGCCGCGCGGAAACCGAAGCGCGATTGGAGCGCCGAGTAGCACAAACACGAAGCACGCGACGGCCAAGGCGAACTTCTTGTGTATCTCGACTCCGTATGCGTTCATCAGCTGCGAGCTGTCCTCCAGTCTGATGCGCAACGCCTCGACTTGCGCGAGCTCGGACGCGGTCTGCGGTGAGGGTGGCGGCGGTTGGATAGTCACGGGTCGCTGGATCGCTGATGGACGCGGGGGAACAACCTGCGTCTTTGGCGGCGGCTGAAGCCGTGGAGCCGTGTGGCTGCCCATGGACTGGACGGTCTGCGCGTGAGCGGCCTTGGGCGACAGAAGTGCGATCACGCCGCAGTACAGGCGTCCCAGCCCGATATCCCACGGCGGGCTTGGATCCACGTTTCGCACTTCCTTGCTCAACGTCGCTTTCGCCTTCTGCAGCGAGGTAACCGTCTCCTGGAAATTCCTGCGCGCCTGGTCGTGTTCCTTCCTCGCCTTGTCCTGCGCTGCCTGCATCTCGCAAACGGTCATCTCGCGGTCGCTCTTGTAGGAGTCGGTCGTAGTCTTCTGAAATTGATTGCCGACGCCGCGAAACCGGACGAGATCCACGTTGAAATACAGCCGCTGCAGCTCGTCGGGGTTGTTCGTCGGAACATCCTGCATGTTGCCATTGTAGAGTGTGAGCTCGAGGTCGGTCAGGTTCCTGCTCATACCCATGTTGCCGCTGTCGGCGAAGATGGTGCGTCTGCGGGTGGGATCGGACATGTCGTAGATCGTCACCTCGCGCATCAGATTCGTAGCCTCGTCGAGGTGGCCGGCGCGCAGGTAGAACTTGCCGGGACTCACTTCGTTGATCACCTGTTCGCGCAATCCGAAAGTCGGCTTCTTCTGGGCGATGTCGCGCTGCAGCGTCGCAAGCCGATGGTTGGATCGCGGGAGGATCTGGTCGTTGAAGCCAATCATTACGATGGTCACTCCGAGGGCCGCCCACAGGACTGGCCTGAGCACGCTGACGAGACTCACTCCGCTCGCCTTCAGCGCTGTAATCTCGTTTTCCGCCGCCAGTCGGCTGAAGGCGTACAACGTCGCGACGAGCACCGCCATCGGAAGCGTCAGCGCCACAGTCAGCGGGATCGACAGCCCGAAGAACTCCGCGATGACCAGCGTCGGCAGACCCTTACCCACCAACTCCC
>JALYZH010000292.1 GCA_030948945.1 Gemmatimonadota bacterium
AAACGCGATTGCCTAGACGCACGGGTCAAACAGTTTAGGGCTGCATGATGTCTGCGACGTTCTCTGTATCAACCTCTCGCGAGCTGCCGTAGCCGGCCCTACCTTGTCAGTCATGGCCGAGTTCCTCACGACTCACGGTACTGCCTTCCAGATTGAGAACGTGATTGCAGGGGCGAAAAAGCAACTCACCCTTGTCTCGCCATTCCTAAAGCTCTCGAAGACCCTCGCGGAGCGCCTCCAAGACGCGGCGCGCCGCGGCGCATCGATCACCATCGTATTCGGCAAAGAAGAGCTCGAGCGCGAACAGGGGCTTCAAATCGCGGGGCTCGCCGGTGCGCGCCACTACTTCCTGCCCAACCTGCACGCCAAATGCTACTTCAATGAGGATCGCATGGTCATCAGGTCGATGAACATGTACGAGTTTTCGGAAAAGCATAACCGCGAGATGGGCGTGCTTCTCGAGGCAGGGGAGCCGGCCTACACGGACGCGCTTCGGGAGGTAGACTCTATCATCGCTGCCTCCGAGGAGCGGTCCGTCGCACCCGCCGCGACACCGCGGAGGAGGATCGACAGCCCAATAGAGAGCGTCGCAGCGACCGTCACGGTGCGGAGATCGTCCCGTGCTCACCGGCGCAGCTCCGGCGTGTGCATTCGCTGCCAGGCGAGCATCCCGCGCGACCCCGAGTGCCCGCTGTGTGGCGCGTGCTACGAGGTCTGGTCCGCCTATCAGAACGCGGACCACCAGGAACAGTGGTGCCACTTCTGCGGCCGGCCCGAGGAGACCTCTGTCAATCGGCCACTTTGTCGGAACTGCTACAGCAGTGTCAGCTCCTAACGCCTGCCGGGTTCGCATCAATCAAGTGCTTGTCAGCTGCAACGTTGCTTAGGCAGACCGCATGCGAGCGTATGCCCAGTGGCCGAGCAGTACCAAGAGGCCAATCCCGATTCCGAAGCCGATCAATTTGAGAGAAGCTTCGACCAGACCTCTTGGCGCATCGGTACCAACATACGTGACGGCCCCCGACGCCTTTCCTGAAAGAATGGCAGCCACCTTCCATTTGGTGTACCAAGCGTAGAGAAAAAGTCCAAGCACTTCCCCAATGGCTGATGCAGCAAGCGTATAGAGTGTTCGGAACCCAAATTGGATCGTAATCAGTGCTATGAGCACCAACGGTAATCCTACAAAGGAAATGAGGGCTGCCTTCACATGACCTCCGAATTCCACCTAACGCTCTCGTCCAGGGGCGACCACACTACCACCATGTGACGAGACCGCGTCCGCCATCCATGCCTTGGGAATTTACGTTGGCCGCGGCACCGGCGATAACTGATCCGCGACTACACGAGTAACTCACAGCGAATTTCCTTCGTGCTGCGCGGCCATCAATTCTTCCTCCGCCATCTGTAGCAATGGCAGTAAGGTCTTGGATCGAGTCATACGTATTACTCTACGCGGTGAATTGCCCGCCGATTATCGCGACGGGGATGCGAGTTCAAACGGACAAGGCGATGCCGGAGACACAACCTCTGCGCCCGCATCGACCATCGGGATGATCCACAACAGTTCGCTTCGACTGCAATTACTTCTTATCAGTGCTTCGGCGCGGCACTCGCGCAGAAATACCCTTTCCACGGGATTGTCGGCCCGGACTCGGTGAACCACGTCCCAAAGAATCCGCGGCCATCAGTTCGCAGGATCTTGTACCATTCGATCCAGCCATCGAGCATGAACTGTCCCTTCGGCATCCGCTGTGTAAAGGTTATCGTCGCTGCGTCTTCATCAAGCTTGAACGTAGCGGCAATCTTTTCTTCAGGCTCACCGGTCGCATCGATCACACTCGCTCCTGCGACGAGTTCGTTTGGTTTGTTCGGCGACGGTTTCGACGGATCGAGTCGGACTCGTAGGGTATCCGTCCTGCCGCGAAATACTTTCGACGCACCGACCCGAACGATGCTGAAATCCCCGACAAGCTTCTCGATTTCCACGTGGGTGGGGACGTGAGTCGGGGCGTCCGTCGGTTCGCATTTGCCGCCACTCCATTCGCCCGATGTCGCTTCGCGCTCCACGTGTCTGAGCGCCACAGTCCACTTAGCGCCGGTTTTCTTCAGCAGCATCGTCTCTGAACCCATGGCTGCCCGCGCACTATCCACATGAACCTCCAGCAGTGCTTCAGTGCCGCGGTCATTGAAACCCACACCTGAAAGAGAAATGACGGCGTTAACCCCAGGGTAGGCGTCCTTCATCGCGTCCCATTGACGTCCGCCCGAGCTGCCCAGCCAGTATAGATCCCAAAGCGGCATCACCTCGACTTTTCGGCGATATGGAAAAGGCGCGGGCGGCGCTGTGTCGGCAGGCACCTTCGCAAAGTTGGCTTCAGTCGACGGATCGATGAGTCCTTTGCGAATGAGACGCGGTACCTCGGATTCAATACAGTAGTCGCACCGTCTGCTGGTGAACCCCTCAAGCGTTATGGGCCCGCGCTCAGAAAGGCCGGACGGATACAACGCGTCGAGAAGGCCTCGATATACACCCGCGACCTCTGGAGAGAGTCGGCTGGAGCCCCGTGCCGTCGAGGTTCGCCTTGTGCCTGCTATCAGAGGGTGCGCTCGGTTCAGATGCGTACAGCCGCGGTAGGGTACCTGGATGTTGACCGTGGTATCCAACCCCGCCCGCGTCATCAGAAAAGGACCAGCGAGCGTGTCCGAGCGGCCAGGGATCGGACACTTCACGGTGAACACAAGATCGCTACTCAAAGGAAGGTTCTCGAACGCATACCGGCCAGCTGAATCCGTTCTGACTGTCCTGAGAAACCGGCCGAAGCCTTTGAACCTAACGTCGAGAAAGGGAAGCACCGCTCCCGTCTCCAGATTCGAAAAAACTCCGTGTGCCCGCCGCGGGCGGTACGACTTCGGATCGGCGCCGCGACCGATATAACGCAGCGAATCGAGTGCCCAACCGCCGGCATCGTCCCCACGCATTCTTTCCGCGACCGACCAATTCTCGCCTTCCCGACTCAGCAACCACGTATCCCCGCTCTCGCAACTGCTGCCGCACCGGTGTACCGAGTGGACCAGAGCCTGTGTATGCTCGGAGTTGTACGCGATGCGGCTCAGCTCGGCGTAACCCCAGGCGTTTGGATAATGGTTCCTGAACGCGAGCCAGAAGCCCGACGTCTCCTCATTCGCAAAATTCAGGTTCGCTTCTTTCTCGAGAGGAATTCCCTCAAGGTCAAGTGCCTGCTTTGATTCGTATGAGAGCACCGCAATGGGCACCCGGTAAGTGAATGTTGGATTCATCCGATCCGCAATCGCCGACAGGAAGTTGTACGCGGCAATCGTGCTGGAATCCACGTGACTCTCGTGCGGCGGGAGCCCGTTGCCGCCGATCGCGTGTCGACCGCTTATAACAATCATTCGCGGACGCTCCCCGTAAAACGAATAAAGAGAGTCGAGGACCGCGCGGTAAACCCTCGGCGCATTCTTCGAGTCTGGACGCAGAGGAGTCCCCTGTTCATCCACGAGCAGCTCCGACTGGCTGGGGTTTTCTCCTGTCGGGCCACGATAATGGAGGTCATTGTGGACCGATGTCGTTTGAACTTGGCGTGGCACCCGCTCGATCGGTCTCCACCCGCCTTCTTCCTTTCTGAAGAAGACGACCTCGTCGCTATAGCAGCCTGCGCCGCAGCCCTGACGGATTTCCAGCAGCGCCTCGGTGTGGGCTCGATCGAATCCGACCAGAGAAAAAGCGACCGAGCCCCACGCCCCGGGATATCGTCGTAGGAACTCGCGGTCCATTCCATCCGGCATCTCCCCCGGGCGTGCTGGATGGGCTGCGTCGTAAGCCTGTCCCGCGCTCCACATCTCCGAGGATTCCTGGTTGGACAAGAAGGTGATGGGAACCCTGTAGCCGAATTTCCGAAGCCGTGGCTGGACAGGCGGCAGTGTCGCAAAGCCTTCAATCGTAGACGTGTCGATGCGTGCTTTGTGTGGCCCGAACCTGGGACACTTCGGGCATTGGGCCCCCACCGCGCGCGCGAGAACGCTGTCGTACATCGCGATGATCCTTGGCCTCTCCCCACCATCCGTGTACAGGAGGTCGAGCGCGGCACGATAAACGTCGACGGCGTCGCCGAATGGGTAGTCGCGGACAGGTGTCACGACGAGTCCCCTCGGTCCCGGCTCTGGTAGAGGACCAAAGTCGTTTGGTTGGTGGCAGCCGACCGAGAGCACCGTGAGCGCAAACAGGTTTCTGAATTGTGCCGGCATCTATCGCAGTCTTCCGCAGAAATATCCCTTCAACCCCATCGTCACGTCTCCACCACTACTGCGGCTAAGCCAGCTCCCGAAGAACTCGCGTCCGCGCACTTCCAGTATGTTGAACTCTTCCTTCGGCTCTGCCCATCTGTCAGAGTCGGCAACGAATGTTACCCGAGCCGAGCCACCATCGAAATCCAGCGATCCGGTGCGTCCCCTGCCCCGCTTCCCGGTCGAGTCGATGAACTGAACCAGCGCGAGTCTCCGTCGGTGGATCGAAACCGGCCCTCGCAAGTCACCGTCTGGCGGCAACCAATGGAAGAGGCGCAGAGTATCGATCGGACCCAACCTGTAGTGCGATGTGCCTGCATATTTTCGCCACCACCGAGATGTCGGGACTACGGTTATGTCGGCATCGCCGATGAGCGTCGCGATCTGTTCTTTGGTTGGCATCGTGGTTGGTGCATCCGTCGGCTCGCAACGGTCGCCCACTCTCTCACCTGATGTCTTCCCAAGCTCCACGTGTCGGCGGACCACACGCCATCCAGCGCCGGCTTCGTGAAGGGCCATGGTTTCCGTTCGCCCATACCCCGGATCGTCACCGGCTGACACTTGGACCAATGCCTGCGTGCGCGCGCTGTTGAATGCGACGCGTGAGAATGAGAGAATCCGATCAGCTCCCGGGTACGCTTGCTTCGCCAAGGTCGTCAGACTTACATCCCTACGCGGGTCGACTGCGAGGAAATCGTCGCCCTGCGCGAAAAGAAAGCGCTTGGCCGAGGGCTCCAGAATAATCACGCGTCGGCTGTACTCGAATTTCGGGCGGAGCCATACCGAATCAGGCGGCACCTTGTCGATGCTCGTTTCCATCGATGAGTCGACCAGCCCAAGTCTGATCAGACGGGGCATCTCGTCGGCGAGATCCATGATCGAGAAGCGATTCGTTATTGGATGAAGCAGGATGGGTCCCTTCGTCGCCCCGCCCGCAGGATAAAGTGCGTCGAGAATGCCTCGATAGACCGACGCTACTTGAGCGTCAGGGTAGGTCGACTTCAGAGCATCAGGCCACGGCGGTATCTCGCCAGCCAATGCGCGTGCCGGTCTATCGTGCAGGCAGCGTCGGAAGTCGACGGCGACGTTCATCGTCGAATCCAGACCTCCGCGCGCTTGGAACATGGCGAGGACAAGAGGCGCGCGACGGGATGGCGACGGGCAGGCCACAGTCAGCAGTGTTCGAGCGTTGATCGGAAGTGAGTCGACCGAATACCGGCCCTTCAGGTCGGTGCTAACGTGAGAGGATCGGCTGCCCCGGTGGACCATTACCGTCAGCCCAGGAAGTGCATGCGCCGTCGCTGCAAGGGTGAGCGTCCCATGAATCCGGCGTGGCCGATAGGCCAGCGAGCTGGCGTCAACGCCAAGATACCTGAGCGAATCGAGTCCCCAGACCGTTTCCTTCGCGCGTGGTATGCGCTCGACGATGCGCCAATTCTCCCCTGTGCGCTCGAGAAGCCACGTGTCGCCGTTGTGACACCTTTCTCCGCACGCGTGGTTGGTGAATACGAGTGCTTGCGTGTGCTCCGGGTTGAACGCGGCGGGACTGAATGCAACCGTGCCCCACGCGCCCGGATAAAGCTCGCGGAAAGCAAGCCAGAAAGGCGTCGCTTCGTCCACACCTTCTCCTTCGTCCTCGGCCTTCTTCGCTAGCGGCTGTCCCACGCGTTGCAACATAGGTGTGGAGTCGCGCGGAAGAAGCGAGATGGGCGCGAGAAGATGCAGATGCTCGTACGGTCGCGCGTGCACCGTCCGAAGGAAGCGATATCTCTCCAGAGTGGACGGATCTATCTCTCCAAGTTTCGCCGGAAGCGCCGACGTGTCGGGGTAAAACCAATCCGTAACGACGATCCGGCGCGGAGAGTCACCGTGAAAGTTGTAGAGACTGTCGAGAACCGCGCGATATACGGTGGCCGCATCGTTAGCTTCCCTTCGCACTCGGGCAGCTCCCGCTTCCGCAGGAGATATGAGAAGCTCAGATTCAGCAGACTTGCTACCCGCGGGTCCACGATATCGCAGTCCGCGAAACCACATTCCGGGTACCTCACCGTAAATGGGAATCCTCTCGACGACGACCCACTGGCGGTCGATCTTCCGGAGAAAGAGGATTTCCACGCTGAAGCACGTCTCACCACAGTTGAAGCTCGCCTCGACCAGCGCCTCATCACGCGACGGATCGAATCCCACCTTGGTAAGCAGCAAAGTGCCCCACGCGTCCGGATACCTTCGCGTGAATTCCGACAGAAAGGGATCTATCCCTGCCGGGCGGCTTGGAGTCCGCTTCTCAAGGTGTGTGCATCCCTGCGCAGCCATCCGGGCTCGATCATCGTAAGACATGAACACGATGGGGATTCTGTAGCCGAATGGGGTGATTCGCGGTCGCTCCCGACTATGCTGCCTGAATGCGACTAGGGTAGCCGTGTCGATCTTCGACTTATGCGTCCAGGGGTTACAGACGGCACCGCAGTATTGGGTTGCCTCGCTGGGGTTTTCCGCCCTGTCATGCATGACGATGATGCTCGGACTCTCATCCCCATCCACGAAGAAGAGATCGAGCACGGTGCGGTATACGTCCGCCGCGTCGCCGTTCGGGTAGACTCCTGAGCCGCCGGTGGTGTCTGCCACGATTGGCGGACTGCATCCGTCAGGGGCCGGTACCTGAGCATCCGCGGCGAACGCAGTGACCGAGCACGCGAGCGGGAGGAAGGATAGGAGGATGCAGCGCATCAAGCGCGGAATCGGTGGTAGACGCCGCGTCGAGTTGTCGTCAACGGTCATGATATAAGACGAGCCGCGCGCCGATTCATTCACATGCCGATTGCATAACCTAACGCTCATTGGGCGTGAGGGGCGCCGCTTGCCAGCAAGATTCCTCGCGAAGGCCGCTCCTGATCCGAGAGCAGGAGGGACACAGGGACGTTACCTGAGCTTCGCGGAGGCCGGTCTCCTTTAGACCCGCCCAGTCCGCGAAGATATCCCAGACAGAAATGTCTGGGGTAGGTGCAAGCAAGAGGAGCGATATCGGTGCACGCGCGTTGCGCGGCACAGATATCTGCTCCTGGTTTTCCCATTCGCGCCCTGCGGGCACTCAAGGGACAGACTGCGAACGTCCCGGCGTATCGAGAAGTATTTCGGTAAGAGAGAGGTACTCCACCTCTCCTACTGAGACTTCGGAGTGATCGCATCCCACAGGGCCGCACAGCAGCGAAACTGATTCGCTTCGCACCGGACGAACTCGCGGCCGTGTGTCGCCGCGCCCGCGTGTGTGGACGGACACCGGCTCGCTTCATCCGCGAGGCGGCCTTGGGCGCCATCCCGAAGGCGCGGCACAACGAGGACCGCGATCGCACTTTGCTCGCACTCGCGCGCGTGGGCGGGCAACTGTCTGTACTAGCACGGCGCACCAACGGCGACAACCAGGGGGAAGCCGATGGCGCACAACTCGCCGCCGCACTGGCCGAGCATCGCACAGCAATCCGAGCGCTAATAGAGTCGGGTCTTCCTCACCGCAGCACGTCCTAACGCGCTCGCCGGTGATCGCGAAGACATCGAGCGGGCGACGGTTTGGTCCTCTGGCAGACTACCTCGTGCACGGACGATCCGGCGTCGAGACCGATCGCGTCGCCTGGACCGCGAGCCGGAACTTGGGCACCGACGAGCCCGAGCTCGGGGCGGCGCTGATGCAAGCCACGGCTCGGCAAAGCGCCGTGGTACAGGTGCCGGTCTACCACATGACCATCAGCTTCGATCATCATGATCAAGTCAGCCCGGACCAGATGCAGGCGATTGCCGACAAGGTGCTGCAGGATCTTGGACTCGCCGAGCATCAAACGTTGATGGTTTCCCATCGGGACCGCGCGCATGCGCACCTGCACGTGATGGTCAACCGCATCCACCCGGAGACCGGCATCGCGTGGGAGCGGTGGCAGGATCGGCCGATCATCGAGCGCGCTTTACGCGAGCAGGAGCGTGCGTTGGGGCTTCGCGAAGTTCCGGGCCGCCTGCACCAGATCGACGGCCGTGAGGCGGCTGACGCGCCCCGACAGTCCGAACGCGACGACAACGGCGTGTTTCGCGATCGCGTCCGCGCGTTGCTCCCCGAGGCGCGCGCGACGCGTTCATGGGAGGAGCTCGAGGCGCGGCTTGCCGCGCACGGGCTCCGCGTCGAAGGCAAAGGACAGGGGCTTGTCGTCACGGATGGTGCGCACGAGGTGAAGGCATCGCGCGTCGCGCGCGATTTCTCGCTCCGACGGCTCGAGGATCGCTTCGGCGTGCCCTACCCGCACCGTGAGCAGTTGAACGGAACGCGCGCGGCCAGGGAGGCCGGACTGAGCGAAGCAGTGGCCCAAGTCGCAGCGACAGCCCGGGAATGCGAACGAGTGGGCGCCCTGACCCGGCATGCCTTCCACGTCGAGGAGGCGCTATCGCTCCTTGCCGCACAACGCATGGGGTTCGCGCACTCGGCGGAATCCATCGTCCGCGCGCGGGCCGTCTTTGACCAGGGCCTCGCATACGTGTACCGCGACCCAGAGGCCGCGCGCCAGCTGATTCGTAGTGCCGCTGACACCCCCGGGGCCGTACGAGTCGAAGCGCTGATCCGCGAGGAACCGGAGCGATTCGGCGCCTTGAGAACGGTGCCGCAGGCGCGTGCGTTCGGTTTGCTCACGATAGACGATGACGCGGCCGCGCGGTCAAGCGCGCGCGGCGCAGCGTCGCTGTGGCGTGTACTCGCCGCGCGGGAGACCGAGGCAAGCACGTCGGCGCAGG
>JALYZH010000308.1 GCA_030948945.1 Gemmatimonadota bacterium
CCATGCGTTGGCGCTCGGACGAGTCGGCACGAAGTCTGACAATCGCGCTCGCAACTGCTTCCGGCGATCCGTTTGCCGCGAGAAGGCCCGTGATTCCATCTTCGATGATTTCTTCCGGACCACCACACCGTGTGGCCACCACCGGGAGCTCGGCCGCCATCGCTTCCAACAAAGAGAGCGGAAGACCTTCCGTGCGCGACGTGAGTGCGTACAAGTCGAAGGCAGCAAGAGCACGATGCGTATCGCTTCGAAAGCCGGTCAGCACGACATCGTCGGTGAGCCCGCGCGCATCGCGGCCCTTGATCAATTCTGCTCCGCGCCCGTGGTCCAGCTCGCCCACGACTACAAACCGGCAGCCAGGTGATTGTGTCTTGAGGATCGCTGCCGCGTCGAGCAATACATCGAAACCCTTGGCAGGGCCGGGATTCGCGATCGTTCCTACTACGAACTCTTTCGGTGAAATCCCAAACTCATGCCTGAAATGGGTGCCATCACCTGGTAGGAATCGCTGTGGATCGATGCCGTTGAGAATAACGGTCGTACGACTCGCCTGAAGGGGAATGGCGTCCAGAAACGATCGACGCAGCAGTTCCGAGACGAAGACGATCCGCCGCAGCCCGTGGTTGACCACGGCTACCTTCAGTTGTCGAAATCGCTCATTCGCTTGAAGATCAATAGTTCCGTGCAGCGTCGCGACTGCCGGGATTCTGCACACAAATGCCAGGAGTGCGGCGCGGACCGCAGACCCGAATAGATGGGCTTGGATGATATCGATCCGATGGCGGCGAATTATCGCTGCCAGTCGTGCGAAATAGGCAGCATCAAAAGAATTTCGTTCACTCATCACGATGGGCTTGACACCGATATGGGTAAGCTGCGCGCATAGCCACCCAGGTGTCGGAACCACCGCGACGTGTCTCCAGCGAGAGTGGTCGAGATCGCGAACGAGATTCAGGTATACAGTCTCCGCTCCGCCAATGCCGCCCGTGTCGATCATATGCAGTACTGTGTTCACGAAACTAGCTCAGGGGGGACACGGCAACACTGCTTCCACCAGTCGAGGGATTTGAAAGGGGCGAAGAGCCATTCGATCGGAGCGCATTCAGTGCCGCGTTGTTCAACGCTACGGTCATCGCGAAATTGATCCAAAAGAAGGGATAGTACAGCACGCTGATAAAAGAGCCGCTGACAAAAAGCCCGACCAGAGAGCCATCCAGGCCACGCGCCATGTAAAACATGAACTTGCCCCGATCGGATAAACGGTTAGCAAGCAGCCGAGTCCGCCGATTGATCACGAATGCGGCTACGGTCATAGCCAGGAAGGCGAGCAAGCCCGTATAACCCAGCTCAGATCCTGCCTGAATGAAGCTGTTATGAACCAGGAGGCCGTGACCGCCGTAATTGATATCGTGATATTCTGTCCAATTGTCGTACCCGATTCCCAGAATGGGATAGTCTCGCATCATTTCCAGCCCGTTCTTCCACATCGTTGTACGCGAGACTGATGTTGGGTCGACCCCTACTTGCTGAAACCGCGATTTTTGTTCGGACGGCGTGATGGCATACACGAGCCCAGCGAGCACAATCACTGCGGTAAGAGCGCGCACTTTCTGAGGGCTCGTCCAGATCGCCCACAACGCAACGCCACCTAGACCAACCAGTGCGCCACGGGATGAAGACGCGACGATTCCGGTAATGGCCGTGACCGGGGCGGCCCATGCAGCCCACCGCAGCCAGCGTGGCCAGTATTCTCTCAGCGCTAAAATGAATTCGGCCGCGAGTGGAAGGAAGATGCACATTTGGATGCCGAACTCGCCCGAATTCTGAAACCACCCTGGGGCACCTGTCGTTCCCCAGTTACGAAATGCAAAACCATCCTGAGCCCACGAGCGTGTCCCGAACTGCGACATTTTGAAGCTGTACAGAAGGAAAGACAGCATGAAGATCAGAAAGCGCTCTTCGGTATCCACGGTGTTTGCTATCAGCACGTAGATCAGGACCCACGAGAAAAAATCCGGGAGCTTCTCGTAGGAGTGACTCGAATCGAACGCTGTTACGGATGATGCTACGACGATGACCGAGAAGATCGTGAGCAGGACCTCGAAGATCCGGAAGTGAAGCGTGCGCCGCTCGAGCAGAAAAGACACCAGAGCAAGAATGAGCGTAATCCGGGCATAAGGCAGAACCTCTATTGGCTTGTATACCTGCTGCGGCCGGACGTATTCGAAGAACAAGTAGATGCAGACGAACCAAAACGAGGCGGGCTGCCTCTTGAGAGCCCCCCAAATTACGCGTGGACTGAGTGAGTACAGCTCGTTCCGCGTTCGCACACTATCTGCAAACCCAGGCTCCGCCGCGCGACCGTGCCGCGCGCCTCCTGGATTACCGGAGATCGTTCGGGGAACAGGACCTGCGCTACCAGGCCTTCCGAACGCTATGGGAGCCATTTTAATCGGACAATCCATGCAAACAGAGAAAGCATCATATGTGGGGTTTGGTCTCGAAGCTTGACAGCTGCCATTTGGTTGGGCCGAACCAGAATATACCCTCGAACCGCGCCGTGACACTTAGCTTTCGTGTCGATAAAGCGGGACCCCTCATAAGACTAATCGCCGATCTGCCTGGTGTTGGAATCGACCGGAGGTCGAGCGCAGCAGAATAGCGACGCCTTCGCTGATGAATCTGCCAGGCCATGGAAGAGGAAGCATTTGATGAGCACGGGACTGAAAACGATCGGTAAGCAGACGCTGGTGTACACCGGCGGAGTCGTGATCGGCAAGATCGCCAGCTTCGTCATGCTTCCCGTTTATACCAGGTACCTGACGCCAGCAGACTACGGAGTCCTGGAACTACTGGGCATGACGATCGAAGTAATCGGGCTCATCGCCGGGGCGGGAATCATGGGAGCCGTGTTCAAGTTCTATCATGCCGAGCATAATCAGGCAGGGAAGAACGACGTGATCAGCACCGCCGCCCTCGGAGTAGGCGCAATTGCCATCCTAGTAACTCTGGTCGGGCTGATTATCGCGCCTGAACTCTCAAAGCTTACCTTCGACTCCGAAGCAAATCTTCCATATCTGCGGTTGTATTTTCTCCTGTTCCTTTTTCAGAATTTTGAGCAAGTCCCGCTTGCGCTGATTCGAGCTGAGAACCGCGCGGGTCTATTCGTGACCGTCAACGCGATCAGGCTCGCGTCGATGTTGTCCCTGAATATTCTATTCGTGGTCTATCTTCGAATGGGAATTCAGGGAGTGCTTACAAGCAGCATCATCACCAGCGCGGCGGTATCGCTCGGGATGTCAGGCTACCTTGTCCACCGGGTTGGCGTTGGGTTCACCCCGGCAAGATTCCGGCAAATGTTAGGCTTTGGGGTCCCGCTCGTGCCCTGGGGGGTGGGCAACTTCATTTTGGTATTTTCAGACCGCTTCTTTCTGAATCATTACACCAGTACGTCGATGGTAGGCATTTACTCCTTGGCGTACAAGTTCGCCTTCCTCCTGAATGCACTTGCGTACGGCCCGTTCGAGACGATCTGGATGTCAGCGCGATTCGAGGTTGCAAAACGGCCAGACGCGTCGGAGATATACGGGCGCGTCTTTTTCTATATGAACGTGATTCTTGGAGTTTTGGGCCTGTTATTGGCTCTTTTTGTCAGAGACTTCTTGTCCGTCATGTCCGACCCCGCGTTCTTGCCGGCATATCGCGTGGTTCCTCTTCTGATAGCCGCGCAGGTCGTGTTTATTTGGGCGGCGTATTGGAGCGTCGGGATCTACGTAAGCGGGAGGACCAAGATACTGGCCACTGGTGCAATCGTGCTGGTGCCGCTGACTCTGAGCCTCAACTACGTCTTCATTCCGCCATTTGGGATCTATGGGGCCGCCGGAGCGACGATAGTCGCCTACGCCGCCCGTTTTTTCTGGATCTATTACTTTGCGCAGCGTTACTATCCGATCCAACATCAGTGGGCGAATGTTGCAAAGCTGTACGGCATCCTCGGAGCTGCCGTGGCGCTGGGGTCCGCATATCGTCCTGAACACTTACTGGCTTCAATCGGCTGGAATACGGCGCTCCTTCTAACATCGATCGGTTTAGTGAACGCATTGGTTCTGTCTTCCAATGATCGAACAGCCGTCAGAAGCATTTTTGCGGGAGGCGTTCCGATGGTGATCCGTCGTCTGGTGGAAAATGCAAGCCGGGGATGAGCCTATGCCGGAGATCCCTCGTGATCCCACCCTCGACGCGGTCACTTCGCGTACCTGTGACCTCGGCCGAAAGCAAGAAGGGCAAGAGCGTTTAGACGGGCACAGTAATACAACCAGTAAAGGCCGATCCCCTCAACCAGATGCGTGGCACGACCGGTCTGCGATGCGCGATAACCAACCGTGACGCCGGGGACGGCAAGCTGCAGCAACACGGCGATGATAATGCGATAGGGTAGGCTGAAAGGACCGGCAAACAGGGTCACCAATCCGCCGATCGTCGCGAGCAGTTGAGCAGTCATCATCGCTGTAGGCTTGTCGATTTGATGCCAGTTGACTGTTCCCAACATTCCCGTGGCGTGCCAGACATTGCGCCGGTAAAACTCTCGAACGGACTTCGGGTTGCCGAGATGAACCACTCCCACGGCCGGCGATTCGTGGATGCGATAGCCAGCGCTCGTGAGCCGCTGCCCGATTTCCGCGTCCGCGCCGGAAGGTAGATCGTCCCGGAATCCCCCGACATGCTCGAACGCTTGCCGGGAAATGAAGAAATTGGCCGAGTTGAGGTAGTGCACTTCGCGCTCCCGTCCGACATAATGCAGGTCATGCCAGGTTGCCTCTATCCAGTGCGGTTCGGACGGAATGGCTGTCTCGCATCCCGTCGCCGCAGCACCGGTGGATGCCAGAACCGCGAGCGCCTCGTTGAAATAATTCTTGCCCACCACGCAGTCGGCATCGAGAAAGCTAAGAAACTGACCATTCGTCTCACGTGCCGCAAAATTGCGGGCAGCCGCGCTCAAATTGCGCGTTGCCGCGTCCGGCGCCCTTTGGAGATTCTGAACTTGAACGCCCATCCCCGCGAGTGATTTGAGGTATTCGTGCGAGCCATCAGTGGACCCGTTGTCCACGCACAAAACGGCGACATCCCCCGTGTTGCGAGCCGCCTCGAGTAGCTGAGGTATCGTTTGCGGGAGGAATCGCGCCGCGTTCAGGATCGGTACGACAACGGTAATCCGAGGGCGCATTTCTGAAGTGTTTAACTCAGCGACCGACGCCGTCGGCGTTTTTTCGTTACTCAATTGATCCAGTGATGCCTCCAGGATTCAAACATGAGAACTGCCCAGAACGACAAAGCTGCCCTGTCATCTCCGCTCTGAAGCCCGTCCCATCCGGGCCGCGTTTTCCCGAGTTGCAAATACCGGCGCGACTCCGGCTCGCTGGAGAAGAGAAGTTCCTCCGCCCAGTCACGAAGCGGACCACGCAACCAGTCGCCAATGGGTACCGAAAACCCCATCTTGGGCCGGTCGACAAGTTCCGGCTCCACGAGACCATAAAGCACCTGTCGAAGCAACCATTTTCCTCGGCCGTTCCTCACCTTATGCTCCGGCTTGAGTCGCCAGGAGAACTCCACAACCCTGTGATCGAGGAGCGGCACACGTGCCTCGAGACTGACAGCCATGCTCGCGCGGTCGACCTTTGCAAGAAGATCGTCGGGAAGGTATGTCTGCTGGTCGAGCAACATCATCCTGTCCAGCAAGGGCATCGCTCTGGTCTTTGAGAGTTCCTCTTCGACCCTGCTCCAGGACGTACCCGACTCGGCCAGCAGGCTCTCTGGGTTCTGCCACGCGGAAAGAAGGAAGCGGTACATATCGTCTTCGGAATCATGCCCCAGCAGCGTACCGAGCTTGCGAATCTTGCCACCGACGAGACGATGTGGCGTGAGACCAGGCACGACCGCTGCAGCTGTACGGTAGCCGAGATCCCAGGTGCGCTCGCTCACCGCCCCCGCCAGAGCGCCGAAGGCCTTACGAACCCCGCTCGGGATTTTGTTGAGGCCGGCAATTATCCGCTCGCCCTGCACATACCGATCGTAGCCTGCGAATAGTTCGTCGCCGCCGTCACCCGAGAGAGCAACGGTGACGTCTTGCCGCGCCAGCTTGCACACCAGGTATGTCGGAATCTGTGAAGCGTCTGCGAAGGGTTCGTCAAAGAGTTCCGGAAGCCGTGGAACTATGGCGAGCGCATCACCACCCGTCACCGCCATCTCTGTGTGATCAGTCCCGAGACGTTTCGCGATGCGCGCCGCGTGAATTGATTCATCGTAATCGGTTCCCGGGAAAGCGATGGAGAAAGTACGAGTCGGACGGGAAGAGTTCGCCTGCATCAGCGCGACTATAGTCGACGAGTCTATGCCTCCCGAAAGCAGTGCGCCCAGAGGCACGTCGGCCTGCATGCGAAGGCGAACTGCATCCGTGAGCAGGGCGGCCAGTTCCTGGACCGCTTCCGAATCAGTCCCCTCGAACGTGTTCTGGCGTCCCATGCGGTACGCGTCGGAAAGAGACCAGTAGGCAACGGAGTCGGGAAGAGAGTCAGTCACGCTCTTGACGGACAGGATGTGGCCTGGCAGAAGCTTTCGCACGTGACGATAAATTGTCTGCGGCGCCGGTACGGAGAGGTACCTCAGGTAAGCGGCCAGCGCATTGATATCGAGGCTCGCATCGAAATCAGGGCCAGCCACCAACGCCTTGAGCTCCGATCCGAATGAAAGGATTCCTGGCCGGTGGTAGTAGAAGAGTGGCTTGATACCAAGTCGATCGCGGATAAGCGACAAGCGCCTGTCGACGGCGTCCCAGACGGCAATCGCAAACATACCGATGAACTTTCTGACCGCTACCTCGATTCCCCACCGCTCGAATGCCGCGCAGATGACCTCGGTGTCGGAGTGGCCGCTGAAATGCCAGCCCTCGATTTCAAGAGGACGCTTCAGCTGCTCGTAGTTGAAAATCTCGCCATTGAAGACGAGCGTATAGCGGCCGGACGCAGAGCTCATTGGCTGATGACCCTGAGCCGTCAGATCGATGATCGCGAGCCGGCGGAATCCAAAGGCCACACCAGCACTGGGCTCGGTCCATGATCCTTTGTCATCTGGACCGCGGTGAACGATGCGGGCGCTCATCGTGTCCGCGATCGCCTCCAGAGCTTCTCTGCGTAGGGACGCAGTTGTAACAATGCCAGCGAATCCGCACATCGTCCAAGGGGGTTAGCGCACTGTTGCGGCGTAGCAGCAGCGTGAGTTAATGCATAGAAGTCCGACAATGCAATATAGTTGTCCTCACTGTGTTGGCGGAAAAAGTGCGAGATTGGCGTAATAAGCCGCCATTGCTAATGCGCCGGATCAGGAGCCATGGTGCGCCTCTCCTCTTCCTCGTCTAGTATGTTGTGTCGGAATCATTGGGCTGCGGCCCATCCGGCGATGGGCGAAGAAAAAAAACGCAGGAGCCACCTGAAGCAGTGGGACCAAGCATTCGCGCAAGAACGCCGTAGATAATGCGCTTGTGCATAGGAAGTCCGGAGTGGCGGCCTAGCATCACCCGCTCAGTAATTCGAAGACCTGCAACGCGTGCAAGACGCTCGAAACCAATCTGCCAAATTATCGAGATATGGCGATTATGCACTACCTCTGCGCTCCCAAAAATGTCGGGACAACCCCGAAAAAACCACTGAAGGCGCGAGACAATGTCCGCAACGTTCGGAGTCGTTATGATGAGGAGACCGTCGGGCGTCAAGGCGGACGCGCACGAGCGCAGGAACAAGCTAGGATTTTCAACATGCTCAATGATCTCGGATGCCACGATTACATCGAACGGGATATTCCCGACATCGCTGAGCCGAAATGGATGATCGAGATTGAGGTGATATGTCGGGGCGTTCACCCGAAGCTTTTCGTTCCAAGTGGTGCAGTGCACCTCGAATCCGAGATCCAAAAGTCGCTGCGCAAGACTCCCCCCCCCGGAAGCCACATCGAGCAATCTTGTCCCATCCGGAAACAGCTCAACCAGCCTCGCTGCTATGTGAATATGAACTTCGGCATATGCCTGTATCCGAAGATCCTTATAATAGGCGGCACCGTCAGGGCCTCGTTCGTAGTTAAATGGGCCAGCGGGGCCATCATTGATATGACGAGAGTTTGGCATGTTGAGTGCACCGCAGATAGAAGATGTTTACTGAGGTGATAGCGCACTTGATACATGCCGTGTGCCATCACGACGTGGTCAAACCGTCGGGCGCGAATGCATGCGGCATAGACCCCCTGACAAGCCGGCTCAGGGTGCCAATTGTTCGACCGCCAATTCATCTCAGGACAGTTTGTGGACAAGGTATTCTGGATAAGGATCGATGAGCCCAGAAGGTAGGCCACAGCCCGCCAACGTCGTCCAAATCGGACGACGTTGGTCTTGCTTGAACCTCTGCGGACGGATTGCTGTGGGGATTATAGGCTACGGACCGCTGCGCCTATAATATCGTGCTGAGGAGAACCCGGTTGCGCGGCATTTGGATGAGACGCACTACACACGTCACAGCCGAGGAAGCGATGACGATGGCATTACTTCGAAGAAACGGGGAATATGTCAAGCGGCTATTAGTGGTCCTGTCATTGACCGCATGCGCCTCCATGCCTGCACAGAAGGAGCTTGGCAGCGGCGATTACGGTAGTCGGACAAGTCAGGATCTCGCCGAAGCGAAGACCCAAGGAATGTCTAGCTATCTCAACGACCCGGTGTCAGCTACCTACGAGTGGAAACCGGTGTACCGAGGTTGGGTTAAACAATTATTCGTGTGGCAGAGGATTCCGCCTTCCGCAGAAAGTCGCGCTACAAGGAAAGGGATTCGCACTGTCTTTGGGCGAAGAGAGCCGGTTGAGAGCGGATCTAATGCATGAGCTCTCTATGCTCATCAGCGTTCGGTAGTCAAGGTGGGGTTCCAATAAGATCTTCGGTCTCCATGCGTCCCTTTTTTAGACCCGCTTCCGTACCGCCACAGTTACAACCAACCGCCTAGGGCGGAGTCAGTTCAGGATGCTCAGACAGGATGGTGTCAAGCGTCGTGGTTTGGATAGGCAGTGAGCAGTTGGTGGAACGATTCGAGGAGAATGTGGAGTGCTCGGGCAGAGTCCTGCTTGCTCAACACGGTTGGCGGTCCCGCCGGAGTGTTGTTGGCGTCAACTACGTAGATCTTGCCTGAGTTCCGGTCACGGAGCACATCGAGTTCGCCAAAGTCCATGCCGATC
>JALYZH010000346.1 GCA_030948945.1 Gemmatimonadota bacterium
TCGCGAGCATGAACGATCCCCCGTAGCTGAAAAACGGAAGTGGAATCCCCGTGATCGGCATCAGGTTGAGCGTCATTCCCACGTTTACGATGATGTGTATCAGCCAACAGGCCATCAATCCGCAAGCCACCAACGAACTGTATGAGTCGTTCGCGCGTTCGGCAATCTTGGTGATGCGGAGGAAGAGGAACAGAAAGCAGGCGAGGGCGGCAGCGACCCCGATAAAGCCGAGCTCCTCACCCACGACCGCGAAGATGAAATCGGTGTGTTGCTCGGGCAGGAACGCCAGCCGTTTCTGTGGACCCATCGTGAAGCCTTTGCCGATCAGCCCGCCGGAGCCGATAGCGACTTTGGATTGAATCACGTGATAGCCCGCGTTTCTCGGATCGACGGAAGGATCGAGGAACACCAGCAGCCTGTTGCGCTGATACGGCGCGAGCTTTTCCCATATGATCGGTGCGATAACCCCCGTGGAAACGTTGAGGACCATGAGAATGATTCCTTCGATCAGATACGGGCGGTACCAGAGCACGAGTGCGAGCAGAATGAAAAACCAGGCGCCCCAGAGTGCGGTGTTGAAGCTGAGGACGAGACTGATCACCGGACTCGCCAGCAGGAGTAGCAGGGGCCAGGGCGTACCGGCCCAATACAGCATGACGAAGAAGATTCCTACGAAGACAATCCCGGTGCCGAGATCTGGCTGGGCCATGATGACGAGCCACGGAATGCCGACGACGAGAATCGGCTTCCAAAGATCTCCAATCGACTTGGGTGAATCGCGGCTCTGCGAGAGCACGAGAGCGAGCATCAGTACGACCGCAATCTTCATCAATTCCGATGGCTGGCCGAGGCGGTGACCACCGATTGCGATCCAGCTCTTCGAGCTCGCCGCGGTCCCGCCTCCCTTGCCGATCACCAGGGTGAGCGCCAGCACGAACAGCGTGAAGAGGTAGGCGGGCAGCGTCACCCACTCGACGAAGCGCACGCTCGAGCGGCTGATTGCGTAAGCGCCGCCGAGCCCGATCAGAAGCCAGACGGCCTGGGACCTATAGAGCCCGCGCACGAATGTCGGAGTGTCGGTGACCCCGGCTGAGTACACCATTGCCACTCCGTACAGCGAGAGCAGCAGAGCAGTAATGAAGAGTGGATAGTCGCCGAGGATTCGCCGCACTCAGCGATACCAGTCAAGCGCTCGGAAGCCCGGGGTCAGCTGGAGTGCGGGCGACGGGAAATGGTAATAGCTCAGTTGGTGCTTTACCGCCTTCCACAATGGATTTTCGCCGGGCAGCTTTTCGGGATCGATATCGAGCGAGACAAACAACTTTCGTCGCGCCCGATGTGATGCCCCTGTCACTGGGTCCACGTAGTCCGTGATCGAGTGACCGATTGATGCGCGCACGAGGGACGGCCAGTACGACTGCAGCCTGGTCGGGAGAAGAGCGTGGACGTCTGCCGAGAACCAGTACGTCTGGCCGGAATAGTCGAGCGAGCGCCTCAGCTCCGACGGCTGCGTAAAATTTGCTCTGTTCCGCATCGCCAGGCTCGGCGAGTACGAGATTGTCGGTTTGAGCCACTTGAGATGCGGGTGCGCCTCTTCGATCGCCGCGAGAGTTTGTCCCGCTGTGTTGGCGATCATATCGGCGTACGAGAATCCGTATTTCTTGTACATCCCGTCGAAGATCTCGATCTGGAGCTGGAAGAGCGCGGCATATGCGACGCCGGCGACGAGCGCCCTTTTCTCCGACACGCAGGAGGCCTTCAGCGACTCGTAGCCCACGCGTGTCAATTGATAGCCACCCAGCAAGTGGCCAAACTTGTCCTGATCGCGGAAGTCTTCGTCCCAGTCGGAGCGAAAGAAGAAATGCGGGGCTTTCTCGCCCGACCACCACGCCTTCTTGAAGTAGTGCCACAGTTCGATGTTCCCGCCGACGAAGGCTGTCCCCGCTGCGCTCCGGGCGAGCGCCGTCTGGTTGTGCGAGAGGGGGCAACTCTGCTGGCGCGCCTGGCTGTGCGCGACGATTGGGAAAGCGAACGCGAGGCACGTTAGAGAGATTCCGATTGAATTGGTCACGATCTTCCGGGACGGCGCGAGAGTTTGACCACCGGCCGCCACTCACGAGAAGCCGATCGTATGGCGGAAAGCTAGAAGCGCCCCGACGGAAGCCGGTGTTAAGAATCCGCTAAGATCGGCACGCGCAGCCTCGCGCCGGCCTTCGGGGTTGTACACTCCCACGCATGGAGCGAAACGGCGCGCGGGTCGTCGCCGAAAGAGCTCGGTCTGCGTCAGTCCCTGGAGGACAAGGAAGGTGTTCGAGAATCTGAGTCTGCCGCACCTCTTGATGGTGGTGGCTGTGGCGTTGCTCGTATTTGGGCCGAAACGTATTCCTGAGATTGCCGGCTCGATGGGTAAGGGGATCAGGGAGTTCAGGAGAAGCATCGCGGCGACGGGGAGCGATGACCAAACTGGGCTTCCTGACACCTCGCCCCCGCGAAGCACGATAGGGAGCGGTGAGACGACGTCCCCGGTGTGGGCAGCGAGCCGAAGCGGCTCCTGAACTAGGACCTGACAAGAGGGAGAACTGACCACAGCGGGAATCGTCGCCATGTCCGTTTGAGTATCTCGCCAGTGAGCGCAGGGTGCGTGTCGCATACGAGCGGGCGGTGCGAGCCCGCCATCCTCACACCCAGCTACTCGACGCGGTCCGTGATCTGGTGCGGGACCTCAAGAAAGATGGCGAGCCGCCCGAGCGGGTGGTGGTTACGATCAAGCGAGTATGCGGAATGCCTTCGGTTCCCTTCGCCGGTCACGATGATGGCCTGCCTGACCCCGAAACGGCCCGCTCGATCTCGGAAACCGTAATCGCCGTCGCCATCAGGGAATACTTCTCCCCGCCGTCTCGCCGCTAGCGGCAATGCCCGTGCGGAAGGACGCAGCCGAGATTCCAGACTAAGCCGGCGTAGGCGGCTCGAGGCTGAGGGCCCGTGATCGGCGCGATTACGCCGGCGTCGAGCGCGAGCCATTCGCGGACGATGAACGTTGGCCCGGTGAGAAACGCGGCAATTGCCGGGGCTGCTGCGACTCCCGTCGTTTGCGGATAGCCGAACAGCTCCGCGACCCAACCAAAATTGCCGAGCACGGGGAATCCGAACGCTGCCGTCCAGATTCCGGCCGTGTTCGGTGCGCGCGACCCGTCGCCGGTTCTGCGCGTCTCGCCAATATTCAGATCGACTCCCAGTGGCCCGATCTGACGGCTCGATATGAGAAGCAGCGAAAAATCGGTCGTGCCTGAACCGGCCCCACTGCTCGCGTCCCCGGTTGGAAATTTTATCCCCGAAAGTATCGCGAAGTCTCCCAGCAGCCTGTCATTCTCCACGATTCGATACTTGACGCCGACGGTGAGATCGCCGAAGGACAGAGCCCTTCCCCGCACGCTCATAGCACTGATGAGATTGAACATCAGATTGAGCTGCGTTCGCGAGCCGAGTCCGGTTTTGAGATTGGTCGGAGCGACGAATGAGTGGGTGCCGTCGGACGCCCGATCCCATTCGCCTCCTGCCTCGAGCTCCATCCAGCCGCGCGCGACGGTCCCGGCGTGCGTTGCGATTGTCGGCCGCTCGGGCTGAACCGCGCGCGGATTTCGAGCAGCGGAGTCCAACCCGCTGCCCTGGGCGCCGCCTTTGCGCGCACCAACAGCGAACGCCAGGAGCAAGCAGAACACGCGGTACTTTGGACTCCTCATGGGGTAATTACTCCGTGGGGATTTGGCGCCACGCCTCTGGAATAGTCTCCCCAAACTCAGCAACTTTGCAACAACGCATGCCAGGATTGAATTCAGTTCACTCCCACAGCAACCCATGAAAAACTCCACCAACTCTGTTCATGTCCCGGCGAGCCGGTCGGCACACTCCGTTGCGCCTTCGCTGGCGCTCACGTTATGCGCCGCCGCGGTGATCAGCTGCGCCCCGGTTACGACTCCGACTGCGTCGGCCCCAACGCCGGTAGTAGCCGCCGGATCGAATCCTCTCTTCGCCGAGAGCACGCTCCCATACCAGGCGCCCCGCTTCGATCTCATCCGGAACGAGCACTATCAGCCCGCGCTCGAGGAAGGAATGCGCCAGCAGCTCGCCCAGATCGATGCGATCGCCAAGCAGACGCAGCCTCCGACCTTCGACAACACGATCGTCGCAATGGAGAGATCGGGCGCCCTGCTCACGAGGGCTTCGAAGGCGTTCCTCGGCGTGGTCGCCGCGAACACCAATGACACCCTGCAAAAGGTGCAGGAGATCATTGCGCCCAAGATTGCTGCGCACAATGACGCGATCCATCTGAACGATCAGCTCTTTCAGCGCGTGAAGAGCATTTACGACCGGCGCACGTCAAGCAATTTCAGCGCCGAGCAGAATGCCCTCGTCGAGCGCTACAACCGCGACTTCGTGCGCGCCGGAGCGCAGCTCTCGGAAGCGGACAAAGTTCGGATGCGGGCGCTCAATCAGGAGCTGTCCAAGCTGGCGACGGATTTCACCACCAAGCTTCTGGCGGGCACCAAAGCGGGAGCGCTGGTTGTTGACAACGCCTCCGATCTGGAAGGACTGAGCGCGGACGAGATTCAGACGGCGGCGCAGGCCGCGAAGGATCGCGGGCTCGCCGGCAAGTGGGTGCTTCCGCTCCGCAACACGACGCAGCAGCCGGCACAGGCCAAGCTGAAGAATCGCGCGGTGCGTCAGCGGTTGTTCGAGCTGTCGTCGACGCGCACCGAGCGCGGCGACACCAACGACACCCGGGCAACAATTCGCCGAATGGCGGAGCTGCGCGCGGAGAAAGCCAAGCTGCTCGGCTATCCCACCTGGGCAGCCTACGCATTGGAGACCCAGGGCGCGAAAAACCCGGAGAATGCGATCAAGCTGCTCACCGATCTCGCTCCCGCTGCGACCGCCCGGGCGCGCGCTGAAGCGGCAGACATGCAGAAACTGATCGATGCGCAGGGCGGGGGATTCAAGCTGCAGCCATGGGACTGGCAGTACTACGCCGAGCAAGTGCGGAAGGCGAAGTACAATCTGGATGAATCGCAGATCATGCCGTACTTCGAGCTGAACGACGTACTGCAGAATGGAGTCTTTTTCGCGGCGAACAGGCTGTACGGATTGACGTTCAAGGAGCGACACGACATTCCGGTCTATCATCCGGACGTGCGTGTGTTCGAGGTGTTCGACCCGAGCGGCCAGCCGCTCGCCCTCTTCTACGCAGATTATTTCAAGCGCGACAACAAGCAGGGTGGGGCGTGGATGGATCAGTTTATCGACCAGTCCAAGCTCACCGGATGGAAGCCGGTGGTATTCAACGTCGCGAACTTCACCAAGCCGGCAGCGGGACAACCAGCGCTGCTCACGTTCGACGACGTGACGACGATGTTCCACGAGTTCGGGCACGGGCTCCACGGGATGTTCTCTAACGTTCAGTACCCGCTGCTATCGGGGACAAACGTCCCGCGCGATTTCGTGGAGTTTCCGTCGCAGTTCAACGAGCACTGGGCGCTCGAGCCGACGGTCTTCGCGAACTACGCGAAGCACTATCAGACGGGTGCATCAATGCCGGCCGCGCTGGTGGACAAGATCAAGCAGTCGAGGACGTTTAATCAGGGCTTTGCGACCACGGAGCTGCTCGAGGCTTCTCTGCTCGATTTCGCCTGGCACACGTTGCCGGCAGGCGGTGTCCCGGCGGATGCCGATGCCTTCGAAGCCGCGGCGCTGCGCCGTTACAATGTCGCTGTCCCCGAGGTTCCGCCCCGATACCATAGCACTTACTTCTCGCACATCTGGGACGGCGGTTATTCAGCCGGCTACTACGCGTACACGTGGAGCGAGGTGCTCGACGACGATGCCTACGCGTGGTTCGGAGAGCACGGCGGGCTCACCGCGGAGAACGGCTTGCGCTTCCGCAACATGATTCTCTCGCGCGGCGGTACGCAGGACGCGGCGACGATGTACCGGAACTGGCGGGGACGGGATCCGAGCGTCGACGCGCTGCTCGAGGAGAGGGGGCTGAAGGGCGGGCCGTCTGGGAATTAACCGAAACTGCAACGACAACTGAACGAGTGGTGAGCTGCCAGCTGACCAATGCTGGCAGCTCTTAGCCGTAAAACGTCGGGACGCCTCTCAGTGGCGTGATGGCAAAGGCAGTTGAGTGTGCTCTGACCGACAACGGTAACGTCCCGACGTAGTGAGGCTAAGGGCTGTCAGCTTGAAAGCAGGCAGCTCACCACTCGTTCAGTTGCAGTTGTCGTTCAATCGTTCCGGGCGTAACCCTCAGTCGCGAGCCGGTGCCCGGACATCTCGTACCCGATCGCCGGCATGTCGCTCACGCCCGTCGCATCGATCCAGACGTTGTAGAAGTTGAAGAGCGCGCAGACCGTGATTGCGTCGTAGATCGCCTCGTCCGTCCAGCCGAGTTTGCGCAGCTGGTCGATGTCGTTGGGGCTGGTGGCGACGGAATCCGCGTTCACCCTCTTCACGAAAGCGTAGAGAGCCCGATCCTTTTCGGAGAGCGGTGCCGTCGTGAGATCGTTCAGAACTGCCTGAACGAGATCCCTATCGCCTAACAACTCCGCCGCGACCGCGGCGTGGGACCCAATTCAAAAGAGACACTGGTTGAGCTTCGAAGTCAGAGCGGCAATGAGCTCGCGCTGGCCCGGAAGCAGCGGCGACGATCCGCGCATCACTCCCTGAGTGAACTTCGAGAGATAGTCGGTGCGATCGGGCTTGAAGGCGAAAAGATGCAGGATCTGCGGGATCGGTATCCCGGCAGACCGCATCTGGGTGAACATGTTGGCGTGTGGTTCGGCCGCGTGGTGATTCTCTACATCCTGAAGAAACATGGGCTTCATCAGCGCTTCCTCCAGCCGGCACGATACCCTTCGGGCGGGGGAACTGCAACCGAAAGAACGGCAACTGACGGCGCAATCTCCCTTCAGAGAAGCCTCACTTCCGCTCTATATCAAACCTCCATCATCCAACCTCCGTCTTGACATTTCCGAGCCCCAGCCGCACTATGGCGACGCACCAGAACTCGAAGCAAAACTGGCCGAGCGGACCACTTAGCTCGTCCGCATCCGCACATCCCTCTCCTGCGATCGAGAGAGGCGAGTTCCACTCTTCACCCTAGTGGAGGACTTCCTCATATGGCATTTGTTCGTCGCCTCTTTCTCGCGCTCGTCGTCGGGCTCTTATGTTCGGTCCCGCTAGGCGCTCAGGTCCCCACCGGATTAATCTCCGGACGGGTGGTGGACAGTACGACACAGCAGCCTCTTCCTGACGTCAGTGTCGTCGTCGAAGGCACGCGCCGCGGAGCCGTCACGGGGCCGGACGGGACCTTCACGATCGGCGGTGTTCCAATCGGAGCGCATATCGTGCGCGCGCGCCGCATCGGATTCAGCTCGCCGACGGCCAGTGTAAACGTTTCCGAGGGCACGACGGCAAACGTCACGCTTGCTCTCGACCGGCGTGCCATCGCCCTCGAAGACGTCGTCACAGTCGGTTACGGCACGCAGCGACGCGAGGCAATTACGGGATCGGTCGCGACGATCGATGCCAGCGTCGCGAATGTCGGCATCATCCCCGACGTCAACCATATGATAGAAGGGCGCGCTCCGGGTGTGACCGTGATCATGAACAGCGGTGAGCCAGGTGCAGGCGCTCAGGTTCGAATCAGAGGCGGCACCTCCATCAGTGCCAGCAACGAGCCTCTTTACGTCATCGACGGAATTCCGATCAACAACGACGCGACCGAGGGACGTGGCTTCAACGTCGCTGATCGAACACCGCCGCTCGCGCGCAGTCCGCTGACCCTGATCAATCCATCGGATATCGCCTCGATCTCTATCCTGAAGGATGCCTCTGCCACCGCGATCTACGGCAGCCGCGCCGCCAACGGCGTCATCCTCATCGAGACCAAAAAGGGCATCGCCTCAGGTCCAAGCGTTGAGTACGAGGTGCAGGCAGGCTCCTCCTCTCCGGCGAAGCACCTGGACGTCCTGAACGGCGATCAGTACCGCGCCTTCATTCAGTCCATGATCGGCAAGGATCCGAGCTTCACCCAGACCCTGCTCAATTCCCAGGGAACCGCAAATACCAACTGGGAAGATGCAGTGACCCGCAGCGCGCCGACGGTCAATCACAATCTTTCCTTCTCCGGCGGCTCTTCCGATACGCGATACCGCGCCTCTCTCAACTACCTGAACCAGCAGGGAGTTGTCCTCAACAACGGCTTCAAGCGCGTGCAGGGCAGGCTCAATGGAAATCACGACGCATTCGAGGGAAAGCTGCGTCTCCAGCTGAATCTCACCGGGTCGCACGTAATCAATGATTACATACCCTTCGAGAATACCGGTGGTTACTTCGGTGGCGTGTTCCTCAACGCTCTCACGTTCAACCCCACGCGTCCGATCACCTTCGTCGATCCCGTTACACAGCTGACCACTTACTACGAGAAGCTCGGTCAGTTGACCACCCGCAATCCTGTCGCGCTGACGCAGCAGATCGCGGACAAAGGAAATACGACCCGCGTCCTCGGCAATTTCGCCACCGCGCTCGACCTCTTCCCCAGTCTCACCGGCAGCATCAACGTCGGCGTCGACCAGGCTTCGGGTAGCCGCCAGACTTACATCCCGCGAACCAGTCCAGTCGGAGCGCCGTTCCAGGGCTGGGCAATGCAACTGGCCCACGACGGGTTGGCAAAAACTCTTCAGACGCTGCTCACCTTCCACCCCGACCTCACCGGCAATAGCTCGTTCGACATTATCGGTGGGTACGAGTACAACGACAACAGTAGGACCGAGTTCTTCGCCAATTCGCAGCAGTTCCTCACGGATGCATTCACCTATAACAATCTTGGCAGCGGCACCATCCGCCTCGACTCCTCCGGCCGCGAGGACAGCCGCCTCGTCTCCTTTTTTACGAGAGCGAACTACAGCTTCAAGGATCGATACTTTCTGACCGGCGTATGGCGGCGTGACGGCTCGTCGCGATTCGGAATCGGTAATAAGTGGGCTGTCTTCCCTGCGATCTCCGGTTCCTGGCGCCTGAGCCAGGAGAGTTTCTTCCCCCACACAGCATTGTCCGACTTGCGCCTCCGCGCCGGGTGGGGCAAGCAGGGTAACCAGGCAATCAGTCCGTACGCCTCATTGGTGACCCTGGGCTCGGGCACCAAC
>JALYZH010000372.1 GCA_030948945.1 Gemmatimonadota bacterium
CCCGGCTCGCCGATCCCGACATTACGAGCAAGCTGAGAGGTATCTCCGGCATCGCACAGGTTCAGCTCGTTGGTGGCGTCAAGCGTGAAATGACGATTCAGCTCAGGCCGCAGGCGCTGCAGGCGGCTGGTATCAGTGTGAACCAGGTCGTGCAGGCGCTCCAGTCGCAGAATCTGGCGGCACCGGTGGGAAGGGTGAATGGCAATCTCGACGAGCGGACGATTCGTCTGCAGGGTCGTCTCGAAGGGCCGCAGGATTTCATGAACCTGGTAGTCGCCGAGCGAAACGGTCAGGTCGTGCGACTTGGTCAGGTTGCGGATGCAATCGACGGCACTCAGGAGCAGCGGTCGCTCGCGCTGTACAACGGCGTCGAAGCCGTCGGCATCAACATCGTGAAGTCGAAGGGCTACAGCACGACTGACGTCAGCGCAAAGGTGAGAAAGAAGGTCGACGAGATACAGAAAACGCTACCGCCCGGCGTGAAAATCGACATCGTGAAAGACTCCGGGCTCCGCGTGAAAGCATCGGTGACGAACGTCGAAGAAGCGCTTCTCATCGGTGCGCTCCTCACGGTGCTGGTGGTGTTCGTGTTCCTCAACTCGTGGAGATCGACCGTCATAACGGGCCTGGCGCTGCCGGTCTCGGTGATGGCGTCGTTCATCGCCGTGTGGGCGTTCGGGTTCACGCTCAACACCATGTCGCTCCTCGGGCTGTCGCTCGCGATCGGAATTCTGATCGACGACGCCATCGTCGTGCGCGAGAACATCGTGCGTCACATCGAGATGGGTAAGGATCACATGACGGCGTCGCACGAGGGTACCGACGAGATCGGTCTAGCCGTTACTGCGACGACCTTCTCGATCGTCGCGGTATTCGTTCCGGTGGCGTTCATGTACGGAGTTGCCGGACAGTGGTTCAAACCGTTCGCTCTTACGATTGCTGCCTCGGTGCTGGTATCTCTGTTCGTCTCCTTCTCGCTGGATCCCATGTTGTCGGCCTACTGGGCGGATCCGCAGGTGGAAGCGGGTGAGCGACGCAACCCGATTGCACACGCACTCGAGAAGTTCAACCGCTGGTTCAACCGCGTGGCGGAGCGCTACAAAGGGCTGATTGCCTGGGCGCTCGATCACCGGGTGGCGATGGTTCTGATCGCGTTGGCTTCATTCATCATCGCCTTGGCGCTTCCGGCTGTAGGACTCGTTGGCGCGAGCTTCTTCGGAACGGAGGATCAATCGCAGCTCAACATCGCGCTCGAGACTCCGCCCGGTTCCAACCTCGCTTACACCCGCATCAAAGCTGAAGAAGCTGCACGGATCGCGCGCACACACAAGGAAGTTCGGTTTACCTACACCACGCTTGGCGGGAATACGGGCGACGTGAACATTGGCAGCATCTACGTTAGACTCGTGCCAAAATCCGATCGAAGCATCGGCGCCGAGGATTTCGGGCGTCAGCTCCGCGAGGAAGTCGGACACATTGGTGGCGCAACGATGTCAGTGTTCACCAGTGACTTCGGGGGCGCGCAGAAGCAGATCCAGATCGAGCTGCGTGGAGGTACGTCACAGCAGCTTGGTGCAGCTGCTGAGGCGATCGCTGATCAAGTCAAGCAGGTGAAGGGCGCAGTGGACGTCGGTCTCTCCACCAAAGGGCAGAAGCCGGAGCTCAACGTGGAGCTGAATCGTGGGCTCGCGGGAACTCTCGGAGTCACCGTCGGCCAGGTCGCGCAGGCACTGCGTCCCGCGTTTGCTGGAATCAAGGCGGGCGATTGGGTCGATCCGACCGACCAGACACGCGAGGTAAACGTGCGCCTCGCTCCCGAAGCCAGGCAGCGCGCTGCGGATCTCGAGCAGCTGCCGCTGGTGGTCACCGGGCCTGACGGTCAGCCGCGCACGCTTCCGCTCGGACAGATCGCGACAATCAGTCAGTCACTTGGTCCGGCGCAGATCAGCCATCTCGATGCCGATCTAGTGGTCACTGTGCAGGCAAATACATCCAATCGGCCACTGACCGAAGTGATGAAGGACATCAACACCCGAATCGCGAAGCTCACTCTTCCCCCGGGCGTGCACATCACGCAGGGCGGCGAAGTCGACAGCCAGAACGAAGTGTTCGGCCGCATCTTCTCCGCTCTGGGCATTGCTGTAATGCTGATGTACCTGATTCTCGTCATGCAGTTCGGCTCGTTCCTCGAGCCGCTGGCGATCATGATCTCGCTTCCGCTCTCGCTCATCGGCGTGATGCTGGCGCTCATGATCACGGGGACGACAATCAACATCATGAGCCTGATCGGCGTGATTCTGTTGATGGGAATCGTGGCGAAGAACGCCATTCTCCTCATCGACTTCGCCAAGTGGGCACGCGAGAAGGATGGGTTGCCTCGTCGCGAGGCGTTGATTCAGGCCGGCGCGATTCGTCTGCGTCCGATCATGATGACCACGCTCGCCTTGATCGCGGGCATGCTTCCGGTCGCGCTCGGCATCGGCGAAGGGGCCGAGTTCCGTGCACCGCTCGGACGAGCAGTGATCGGCGGTGTGATCACGTCGACACTACTGACGCTCGTCGTGATTCCGACGTTCTATGAGATTCTCGACGAGTGGAGAGAGTGGGTATTCGGCAAGTTCGGGGTATACAAGCGCCGCACTGCCGAGCACCCGATACCGCACGGGGCCGGAGCCGCAACGCGTGTAGAGCCGCTGGAAAAGCTCGCCTAACGAGTTCAGCTATTAACCATGCCCCGAATTGTTTCGTTTCTGCCGGCGGGCACCGAGATGGTCCATTCGCTTGGAGCGGGGACTGAGCTCGTCGGTCGGTCGCATGAATGCGACTATCCGTCGTCCGTCACAGCGCTGCCGGTCGTCAGCAGGCCGGCACTCGACCTCGATGGCGCGTCACCGGAGGAGATCGATGCTTCCGTCTCGCAACGCAAGGAGAGCGGCGATACGCTATATAAGATCGACGAAGTGCTTCTCCGCGACCTGCGTCCCGATGTGATTCTGACGCAGAATCTCTGTCGTGTGTGCGCACCGTCGGGGGACGAGCTTACCCGCGCCGTCAGGAAGTTCAGCCTGCAGCCCGAGGTTCTTTTTCTTACTCCGCGAAGCATCGCCGAGATCGAGAACAACATTGTGGATGTGGGGAGGGCAATAGGGCGCACCGGGGAAGCGGAAGCGCTCGTCCGCTCCACTCGAGAAAGACTCGCGATTGTGCGGAGGGCGGTCGCAGGCGCTCCACGTCGCCGGGTGGTTTTCCTGGAGTGGACCGAGCCCCTGTTCTGTGGCGGCCACTGGGTGCCCGAGATGATCTCTTTGGCCGGTGGCGAAGATCCACTCGGACGACCAGGTGAAGACTCGGTGCGCATGGAGTGGGACGATGTCGTCAACGCCAGACCCGAGATGATCATCGTATCGCCCTGTGGATACCGCCTCGAACGTGCGGCCGAGCTCGCACGACAAACGCTGCAGATTTCAGACGTCGAGGTCTACGCGGTAGATGCGAATGCGTACTTCGCCCGGCCCGGCCCGCGAGTAGTCGAGGGAGTAGAGCTGCTCGCTCACCTGTTCCATCCGGATCTCGTGCCCTGGTCCCACGGCGATCAACCCTGGGAAAGGATCTACTGACGGAGTCAGGTCAGCTGGCTGTCTGATCTCTGCTCAATTGGAAGTCCGGCGTCCTGCCATGCACGCCACCCGCCAACGAGCGCACGCGCACGCTGCCATCCCGCGTCTTGAAGCTGGCGCGCCACACGGGCGCTCGTCTCTTCATCGTGTCAGGCACAGTAGACCACCAGATTGGCGTGCTTCGACAGCCTCTGCTCCGTCGCATCGCGCACCGGATCGTCGGGCTGCAGCCTAACTGAGCCAACCGCAGTAAGAGGATCGCTGTCGTAGGTGCGGTTCGAACGCCCATCCACGATGACGACCGGTTCTCCCGCAGACTGGAGACCCTTCATTTCATCGATCGTGATGCGAATAGGCGCCGGCACCGCCACCGCCGCTGCTCGGCTGAGCGGCGCGAGAACCTCGGGAGTGATCGCCAATCCGCGCACATGACTCTTTCTCAGAAAGAAGGCAGTTCCACCACCGTGCACCACTATCGACAGCAGTACTACCACCGAGGTCAACGTGAAGATCTCCTCGGCGTTCGGTATTCCCGCGAAGACAGGAAGCAGCGCCAATAGCAGCGAGCTCAGTCCGCGCGGACCGAAAACAGAGATGAGGCGGCGATCGCGTGTGTTCAGATTCAGGCCGGCGAGCATCGGGTACAGCGCGACCGGACGCGCGATGAGCGCGATGACGGCGAAGAGAATGATGCGCCAGTTGAGCGACCCCAGCCCCAACCAGATCAGAGTGGTGCCAAGCGCAACGAAGGTGAGCAGGAGCAGCATCTCCGCAGTGGCTTCGCCGTATTCCAGAAAGCAATCACACAACTCGACGTCTTTGGCGGCGACGAGCAATCCCGCGACGAAGGCGGCGACGAATCCGCTTCCCCCCGCCGCTTCCGCGAGGGCGAAGCTCGTGAAGGCGAGACCGAGGGCGTAGAGCGATTCGTAATCGCGCCGCACGCCGGTGCGCGAGCGAATGGAGGCGAGCGCCGAAATTCCAACCCATCCCACCACAGCGCCAAGGCCCGGCCCCAATACGAACAGCCCGAGCAGACTTCGTCCGACGTGCGTCCCGCCTGTGGCACTCACCGTAGCATCGGTCTGCCCGGTCGGCAGCAGCAGCATCGAGAGCAGTACGATCGGGAGCAGCACTACGTCATTCATTCCCGTCTCGAGCCGGAGTGCGATGCGTGGCGCCTCGGGTAGAGCCTTCGATCGGAGGACGGTGCGAAGGAGCACCGGATCAGTTGAAGCGAGCGCTGCACCCAGTATCGCGGCCGCTGGTGAGGACAGGCCGAGCAGGACCCGCGCAGCGAGTGCGGTAAGAGCAGCGGGGACGAGCGTGCCCGGACCGATCAGCCGCCAGATCAGAAATCGTCGCGAATGGAGTTGTTTGGTATCGAGCGTGACTGCATCGCTGAAGAGGAGCAATGCGAGGCCGAGCATCGCGAGCGCATGGAGAGCCGGCGAGTGGAACCCGACGTCAGCAATGCCGAGTCCCCACCGGCCAATCGCCGCGCCGATGAGGAGGAAGATTGCCACGAGTGGCAAACCGCTTCGCTCGATCAGCCCCGAGAGAAGAGATGCGACGACGATGACAATGCCGATCAGCGCTACGCTGGTAACGAAGCTTTCCAATATCAGGTCACTCTTGGAGAAACCTGATGCACGAATGAGATGGCGATGGACCCTTCTCCAACTGCCGAGGCCACGCGCTTTATGTTGCCTGCGCGCACGTCGCCCACCGCGAATACACCGGGGCGGCTCGTTTCGAGAAGATGCGGTGGCCGGGTGAGCGGCCACTTCGCGGTGCTGAGCTCTTCTCGCGAGAGATCTGGTCCGGTCTTGATGAATCCACGCGCGTCCAGCGTGAGACACCCATTCAGCCACTGTGTGCTTGGCGCCGCGCCGGTCATGACGAAGACATGCCGGATATCGCGACTCTCGCTCGGTTCCCGATCGGTCTGCCAGCGAACGCGCTCGAGATGTCCGTTCCCTTCGAGGACTGTGAGCTCGGTGCGCGTTCGCAGCGCAATCGCCGGATTTTCCTCAATCCGCCGGATCAGGTAGCGGGACATGGTATCAGCCAGTCCTTTGGATCTGACGAGCATGTGGACCATCCTTGCCGTCTGCGCGAGGAACACGGCGGCCTGACCCGCGGAGTTGCCCCCGCCAACAACGATCACCTCCTCACCTTCGCAGAGCTGTGATTCGACGTGAGTCGCACCGTAATACACGCCCGCTCCCTCGAATTGAGCGATGTTCTCGATGGGCAGCTTTCGGTATTCCGCGCCGGTTGCGATGATGACAGTGTGCGCCGGCACGCGAGGGCCGTTGTCGATCTCCACCGTGTATGACTTGCGAGAACAATCGAGGCGTGTCGCACCTTCGGCGATCAACACCTCGGCGCCGAACTTCTGCGCCTGTGTGTATGCGCGCGCAGTGAGCTCCTCGCCCGAGATCCCCGCCGGAAAGCCTAGGTAGTTTTCAATCCTCGAGCTGGAGCCGGCTTGTCCGCCCGGCGAGTTCGACTCGAGGACGAGGACATCGAGCCCTTCCGACGCGCCGTACACGGCTGCTGCCAGTCCGGACGGCCCAGCGCCGATGACTACGACGTCGCGCATGTGCGCCTGATCGATCGCCTCGTTGAAGCCGAGGCAATCCGCGATCTCCCGATTGCTCGGATTCCGCAATACTGCAGTGCCTCGACAGATCAGGACGGGAATGTCCGTGATGGAAAAGTGAAAACGATCCAGCAGATCCTGAACTCCGCGATCACTATCCGGATCGATGAACGAATACGGATGCGCGTTGCGGGTTAGAAATTCCTTGATGCGGAGGGTGTCCGAGGAATGATTCGACCCGAAGAGCACAACATCTCCGAATCCTCCCGCGATCAATCCCGCTCGGCGCAGCAGGAACGCGCGAACGAAGATCTCGCTCAGCTCGGCATCCGTCTGCACGAGTGCAAGAAGCTGATCGCGCTCGACCTCGATCACCACACCCGGTTCACCAACGCGAAGAGTCACCAGCGCTCGGCGACCGGAGAGCATGGAGACTTCGCCCGTGAACTCGCCCTCCCGGATGGTCGTGACAGCCGCGTCACGGCCGTCGAGCGGACGTACTACCTCGATCGTTCCCTCGGTGACGACGAAGAACCACGGGGTGAGCTTTCCGGCTGCTCCGAGCACTTCGCCGTGCTCGACACGCCGGGTGTGTCCGTGTGCCGCGATGCGCGCGACCTGCGCCGGCGTCAGCTTTTGAAAAGTCTGATCGACGTTCGGTGCAGCTCTGGATGAAAGTGCTGCTACTGGGGCAGTCATGACCGATCTAGAACGGGCAATCAACTCCTCACGGCGTCAGGCACGAATCTCGGGATTGCTCGGGGCGGCAGATGGTCTCTCCGGGACGAACGCGGCCCTCACGTCATCGAGAGTCACCTGACCGCGAGCGTGCTGGCTTGCCCACTCGATTGCGAAATCCGCGACTTCCTCCCACCCTTTTTGGCCGACCGTGTGGTGCGTGCGATTCGGGAATTCCCTGTAATCGGTGATGGCAGTCGAATTCTGGACGTACTTGCGCAGGTTAGCCTTGTTGATCGCCTTGGGCGCCAGGTGATCGTTGCCACCGGCGATGAACAGAAGAGGCGCACGATTGGCGTTGCGGAAATTTACTTTGGATGCTCCGTTCGGGTTCAGGAGGGCGAGCGCGGCATCCCAGAGAATCCGATTGGCGGCCGGGATCTGATACCGATCGTACTCCTTCTTCGACTCGGCGGCATTCAGCTCGTTGGTGAAGGCGTAGTTGAATCCCTTCGGACTCAATGAAGTCGCACCATTGAACGAGAACGGGTTGCCCAGGATGCTGAACGTCGCCCGTACGGTTACGAATGGCAAAACGGGTATTCCAGCTGGCTGCGCCGAGTCGACCAGAACTCCTGCGGCGCCGAGTCCGCGGTCGACGAGCATTTGCACGATGAGTCCGCCGAAGGAGTGGCCCATGAGAATGGGCTGAGTGTCCAGCTTGCGAATGATGCGATCGTAGTGATCAACAACCGTTTTTAGCTTGAGACCCTTGAGCATCGATGGATCCTCGCGAATCGCCTCGACTTCTCCCTCGAGTCCCGGCCACGATGGTGCGAGAACGTTGTAGCCAGCCTTCTGATAACGGTCGATCCATCCCTCCCAGCTTCTCGGGGTAAGCCACAACCCGTGAATCAGCACGATTGTGGGTTTCGGCGTGCGGCCGTTGTTGCTCATGATCTCTCCTTGGGGACGGGAACGATTTCAGATTTTGATTCTGGACAGTCAGCTCTTGGTCGCGTTGTCGGGTAGGTGGAGAACGCGATTTCGGTATCGAGAACTGCTTCGAAGTCCGGACGTACTGGAGCGTCGGACATTGGCCTTGCGGTGCGGAAGCGTGAAGAAAACCGCAACGTGGCTCCCTTGCGACGGGAGATCGCGTAACTGTGCGTTAATGTACGATGGGATGAATGCAGGCGCGAGTCGTTCCTGAGCGGCGATCGCGTCAGTACTCGGCAAACGCGTCATCGGGATAACAGTACAGCCACCGTTCACCCGGCTCAGCCGAAGCGATGACCGGATGTCCGGTCGCGCGCGCGTGCTTCGTAGCGTGCTTGTTCGGTGAATCATCGCAGCACCGAGTGTCGCCGCATTGCTGACACGTGCGCAAATGAACCCAGTGCGCTCCGATCTTCACACAATCCTCGCACTCGCGGCGCTTCGGTTGCTTCACGGTAGTGATCGCTGCTAAATGAGGGCACGGAGCACCGGGTGGCATCGTAGATGGCGGTTAGAGAGAGGGTGTTTTGACCATTTGTATGATACAACAACCAGCGAGTGCGGATAGCTCATGCGAGTGAGCCTCTGGGCGTGGGGTGTGTTCGGGATTCTCGTGCTATCCGCGCTGGCAGCCGACCTCGGACTACTCAGCCGATCGCACGGATCGGCGCGCGAGCTCCCACTGCGAGCGGCCGCCGCACGAAGTGCAGGCTGGGCTGCTCTTTCACTGCTCTTTGGGGTCTTGGTGTTTGCGCTGTACGGGCAACACGCGGCCGTCACTTACGTCACGGCGTATCTGCTGGAGCAGTCGCTCTCGATCGACAATGTATTCGTGTTCGTGGTGATCTTCTCCGAGCTGCGAGTTCCACCCCCTCAGCAGCGCAGTGTGTTGCTTTGGGGAGTTCTCGGTGCGCTAGTCATGCGCGCATTGCTCATCGGCGCCGGGCTGTTTCTGCTCAGCCGATTCCACTGGGTTGTATATCCTTTTGCCGCTCTCATCATTTTCGCAGCATTCCGTCTGCTGTGGGGTGGGCAGAAGCAGCGGGAGCTTGTCGCCTCGGTGTGCTCGATTTGCAGTACGTGGGTGGCGCGACTTATCCCAATTACCCCTGTGTATCACGGCGCCCGCTTTGTGGTGCGTCAAGCCGAGCGCGGTGGAAGGCTCGTTGCTACTCCGCTTCTCGTGGCGCTGATCATCGTCGAGACCACAGACATAATCTTCGCTCTCGATTCCGTGCCCGCCGTGCTCGCGGTCACGAGAGAGCCATTCATCGTCTACACCTCCAACATCTTCGCGATGCTCGGCCTGCGCTCACTCTTCTTCGTGCTGGCGGGAGTGGTCGATCGCTTCCGCTACATTCGCGTCGGACTCGCGGCGATTCTCGTCTTTTTCGGCGGAAGGTTGTTGCTGAGCGATGTCGTCGAAGTGCCTACCTGGTTGTCTCTCGCTGTTATGGCGGCAGCACTTCTCCTCTCGATTGCAGCTTCGATCAGGTGGCCGGCCGCCGGTCCGCAAGGAGAGCCTCCGAGTTAACCGCTTTGCGCCGTTGTCGTACTTCTCGCTGTTGTAATCAACGCGACTGCGCAGATCACAATCGCCGCCGCAACGGCTGTCCGAGTCGATAGTCTCTCACCCGCGATCGCCCAACCAAGGAGCACCGCCACGATCGGATTTACGTAAGCATACGTGCCCAGATGCGCCGGCGAGACTTTGTCGAGCAGCCAGATGTACGAAGTGAACCCCAGAAGCGATCCGAAGGTGATCAGATAGGCGAGACCGATGGCGGACACCCGCGAGACGTGATGAATGTCGAAATGACGAAGCTCTCCGCTCAACACCCCGACGACTATCAACAGAGTGCCACCGCCCAGCATCTCCATTCCAGTGGTGAGAAGGCCCGACTCGGGGAGATTCGCGTCGCGAGACCAGAATGATCCGATTGCCCAGGAAAGTGACCCGAGTATCAGTACGAGGGCACCAAGCGGTCTGACATCTCCCTGTCCTCCGATGTTGCCAGGGCCGACGAGGACAATTGTTCCGACGAAACCGAGCACCAGTCCCATGAGCACAGCGCCGCTCGGGCGCTTCCTCGGCGGCCTCACCCACTCGATGATCACGAGCCAGAATGGAAGAATCGAGACGAGAAGAGCCGTCAGTCCGGATGGAACGAACTGTTCCGCCCAGACTACCGCGCCATTGCCGCCGAGCAGCAGAAAACCGCCAGCGATTATCGCGTTGCGCCAGTGCAGCTTCGTCGGTCGTGGCGCTCCACGGTGTCGCGCCCAGACGTAAAGGAGTGCGCCAGAAACGAGAAAACGCGCTCCACCCATGATGAATGGCGGGATCGTCTCGATCGCGTATCGGATCGCGAGATAGGTGGAGCCCCAGATGATATAGATCGAAGCGAACGCAGCGATTATCTGCGCGCGCGAAGCGCGTTGCTGTGTCAATCGGGGACGGGAAGGGTTCTGGTGAAGGTGGGAACTACGGCAAATCTAGTCGAAGGATTTGTCCCGCCGCTCGCGCTTCTTGTGCGATCGGCGCTTCTTGTCCTCGAGTCTCGCTTCCTTCGATGCTCTGGTGGGCCTCGTGGGCCTTCTCCTCTTCGGGATTACCAGCGCGTGACGCACGAGATCGGCGAGCCGCTCCTCCGCCAGATCGCGATTCCTGCTCTGACTCCGCAGGTCGCTGGCCACCACCCGAATACTGCCGTCAGTCGTGAGTCGCGACGCAAGTCGTTCGAGAAGGCGCGAGCGCTGTGCGTCGTCAAGTGCACGCGAGTGTCTCACATTCCAGAAGATCTCCACCCGCGACGATGTCTTGTTCACGTGCTGCCCGCCAGCGCCGGAAGAACGTGACACTCGCACGTCCAGCTCACTACGCGGAATCGAGACGGCGTCGTTTATCGGTAGAAGATTCTCGGCTGCGACAGGAGCGGAGTCGCACATCAGCGCCAGCGAAACAGCTTGAGCGCGGCGAAGAAGGTGACGATTCCCCACGTCAGGATCACGACCATCTGCGGAGTGATAGCGACAAACGATGCTCCTTCGAGCATGTTGGCGCGCAGGGCGTCATTCAATGCGGTGAGTGGCAGCACCTTGATGAAGGGCTGCACCGCATTCGGGAAATTCGCGGACGAAAAGAACACCCCAGAGAAAATCCACATCGGCAACATTATGAAATTCATGATTCCGGATACGGCTTCCGTCGTACGTGCACGTGATGCAGTGAGAAGACCCAAGCCCCCGAAGGAGACTGCGCCGAGAACGCACACCAGAAACAGCGTCGGTAGCGACCCACGGAGCGGAACTCCGAACGCCCAATGTCCGAAGCCGAGCAGCGTCACGACTTCCAGAATCAGAAAGGACAATCGCGAGCACATGAACGAAAGGAGATACTGGGCGCGAGACATCGGTGTCGCCATCAAGCGTTTGAGCAGCTTCTTGCTGCGCGCGGTGACAATGGCGAAGCCAAGTCCCCAGATGCTGCTTCCCATCAGGTTCATGCCGAGCAACCCGGGGATGAGGAAGTCGATATAGCGTGAGCCGGCTTCGGTGACGTAGCTATCGGATGCACGCACCGGATCGACCCTGCCAGCGCCAACCTGCACCGCACGGTCGACTTGAAGCCGCGCGTTTGCGGCCTCGCTTCGTCCGCGATCGTAGACGTAGCGGACGCTGTCCTTTGCCGATCCCGGGATGACGAGCAGCGCAACCTTTCCTGTGCGCAGCGCACGCGCGGCGGAGCTATCGTCGTAAGTCGTGACTACGAGCGATGAATCCCTCCTGAGGGATTCTATCACCGCGGCGCTGCCGGAAGAGCTGTTGACGACTCCGATCGCCACCTTGTCGGGACCGCGTTGCCTGAACGCGATTCCCAATCCCGCCGCTAGCAGAATCGGGAAGATGAATGTCCAGAACACGGCCTCGGGCTCACGGATGAACTCGCGGAACCGCACCAGGGTGAGCTGCACCATCGAGCTCTTCATGAAGCCGCGCCGGTGCAGCGGCTTTCGCTTCGCGGGAGCCATCTCTTCCGTGATCGGAAATGGAATTCGCTCACTCATCGTGCAATGCCCTGCCCGTGAGTGATACGAATACGTCCTCGAGTGTCGCTGAAGTCTTCCTCGGCTCGGGTGGAGGCAGGTGAGAGACGTCGATGGATTCTATGAGCTCGCGCGGTGTTCCGAGCGCGATCACGTGGCCGTGATCTACAATCGCTACGCGATCGCATAGCCGCTCGGCCTCTTCCATGTAGTGCGTGGTGAGAACGATCGTCTTGCCTTCTGCCTGGAATTTCGAGATCAGCTCCCACAGCTGACGCCGCGACACCGGATCCAACCCGGTGGTTGGCTCGTCGAGAAACAGCAGTTGAGGATTGCCCACCAACGCGCAGGCAATGGCAAGACGCTGCTTCTGGCCGCCAGACAATCCACCAACGCGCGAGGTGCGCTTTTCTCCGAGCTCTATCTGATCTATCACCTCGCCGACATCGCGGGCCTCACGATAGAAGCTCTGAAACAGGGTGAGCGTCTCATCGACGGTAAGCTTCTCGGAGAGCTGCGTGTCCTGAAGCTGGATTCCGAGCAGCTCGCGCAGCTCCTTCTCGTCCTTCTTCCACCGCCTGCCGAGTACTTCTACATCACCGGAATCAGGAGCGAGAAGCCCTTCACAGATTTCGATGGTCGTCGTCTTTCCGGCGCCATTGGGGCCGAGCAGACCAAAGCATTCTCCGGCGTGGACCTGAAGGTCCAGGCCATCGACGGCGACGACATCGCTGTAGGCTTTGCGAAGTCCCTGTACTCTCAGCGCAGGCGCGGAATTTTGCAGAGGTGTCACCATAAGTCGACAAGAACTGTCCCGAACAGAGGGCACAAACGTGTTTCTGGAGAGCTGAAACTCGTTGTAACCTCTTACCGTAACATGATATAGGCTTGGCCGAGGATTGGGGCACCGTCCCTGCCAACGCTGGTTACAAACCAGAGGAGAGAAACTATGCAGTTCAAAGCCAGGTTGGTACTGATGACGGCATGTATTTTGGCATCCGCCTCGACCGTCGATGCGCAGATTGTAACCGGCGCCACTCAGATCCCCTCGCGTTTTTCGGTCGGCGGGAATTTCGTGATCTCGCAACCGAAGGGCGAATTCGCGAACAACGTTCCCACTGGCTACGGGTTGGATGCGACGGGAATGTTCCGACTCGACCCCAAGGGCTATTTCAACATCCGTGCGGACCTTGGCGGCATGCAGTACGGACGCGAGGTTCAGCGGGTTGCATTTCCAACCACCGGACGGGTGGCACTCGATGTCGAGACCGACAATAGCATTGCGTTCGGCGCGATCGGCGCGCAGGTGCAGATTCCGGATGGCCGGTTCCGTCCCTACGCCAACGCTGCAATCGCTACAACGTATTTCTGGACGGACTCGTCTCTCTCCGGCACCGACAGTTCCTATCCGGCGGCCACCACGACGAATTACGACGACTGGTCTCACGCCTGGGTTTTTGGCGGCGGGGTGATGATTCCGTTCGGCAACTCGCTCGGGGCCCTGAACCTGGGAGCGAGATACCACTATGGTGCCCACGCCACTTATCTGAGAAAGGGCGACATCACCGACAATCCTGACGGGTCCATCACCCTCAATCCGCGGAGCAGCAAGACCGATCTCGTGCTCTGGCAGCTGGGCGTTTCCTTCGCCATTCCTCGCACGTCGAGGCGATAGGAATGCTTGCGCTCCTGGCGGTCGCCCTCGTCTTTGCACAGTCGACCGCCTCGCTGCGGATCGGCAAAGAGAGTCAGGATAGCGTCGCCAGGGCCAAGCGCGATTCGATAGCGGTGAGGCACGATCAGCGGCGGGATTCGATAATGGAGAGGAGGCAAGCGCGGGACTCGGTGCGGAAGGCGATTCGCCTGGCCAAGCGTCCGCCGGTTACTGAAGCGGTCCTCGCCTCAGCATTCAAGGATTCGCGCGCCAGAGATCTCCTGCTGCGCGCGCGTGAGGCGAGACTCATCCAGGATTCCTCGCTCACGGGTTACGATGCAAGCTCGTACGAACGCATATCGGTCGGGATGGGTTTCAAGCGGATCGGTCGCGACCGATTGCTCATGCGCGCCGAGCGCGCCACTCACGTCATGTGGCAGCGCGACAAGGGTGCGGTGATCGAAGTAAAGGGGCAGCGTAGCGTCCTTCCGATGATCGAAGGCGTCGGTCATGGAGACATCAACCTCGGGACTGTCGGGGATGTTCCGTATTACCCTGGCCGCGAAACGCTCTGGATCGGGTCCGGCCTTGCCAAGGCGGACGTCAGCGAAGACGAGATAGTTCATCCGCTCGCCGCAGGCGCCGAGGCGTACTACACATATGCATCGGGCGACTCGGTGAGCTTCCAATTGCCGGGCGGCCAGCGCATCGAGCTGCGCGAGCTGCTGATTCGTCCGCGTCAACCGAAATGGAATGTCGCAGTCGGCTCTCTCTGGTTCGACGCAGCCAACGCCCATCTCGTGCGCGCCGTGTACCGCATGGCCCAGGAGATGGACATCATGGCCGTCGCCGATGAGGCGAACGCGG
>JALYZH010000380.1 GCA_030948945.1 Gemmatimonadota bacterium
CAGCGGAGCCGCGCACAGCGACAGCAGCAGCGTGAAGCGACGCATGTGGGTTCCTCGCAAAGATTTTCGGTAGAGGCAGACGTCAATCGCGCCAAACGGCGTCCGGCATCACCGACGCCGTTTGGTCCCCCGCAGCAAGCGGCTCGAGGCCGAAGTTGTCCTCGATCGTACGCAACAAACTATAATGTGTGAGCCGCGCATCGTAGCGCCCCGGCACCACGACATCGCCGAGCAGGATGGTGAGGACGCGGTTCTGACGGACATCCTCGCCTAACCCTTCATCCCACGTCACCACCAGCAGTGTCCGCTGGTGCATGCCCAATGTTCCTTCCACTGATTGCACGAACTTCCTCAACCACGTGGATGAAGTCTCGAGCGACGTGTCGTGACCGTCGTTGAACATGTTGGGGCTGTAGAATGAATAATTGGGAAGATTCCCCAGGCGGGAGTCGCGCATGAACTCGCGAGCGTTCACGACTCGCGCGCAGCGCGCAGGATCTCTTTGAATCGACGCGAAAGCCAGCAACGGGACGTGCTTTCTGACGTAGAGCTCGGTCGCGCTCGCTTGGGGGGTGAGATGACCTTCACCCGCCGCGCTCCCCAGGTAGCAGCGGCCCGGGTAATCCTCTGCGTACGCTTTCCACGTCAAACCTTTCTTCTCTAGTCGATCGACGATGGTCGGGGCTTCAATCGGCGTGGGCCGATGATCGGTCACCACGCCGAACGTGCTCCCGCCGACAATCGCCAGATAATTCGGCAGTGATGGATGAGCGAGAGCGTGATAGTTCGAGAACCACGCGCCACGCTTTACGAGCGACGCGATGTTCGTGTCCGCGAGCGCCTCTCTGGTGCCTTCATTCTCCATGACCACGATGACGACATGGTCGAAGTGCTTGCCGATCGTGGGAGCTTCGGAAGTCGGTTGAGAGAAGCCGCGCCGCGGGATGCTCAACAGCTCGACCGAGAGAAGAAGCAATGCGCCGGCGACTCGGAACAGCGCGTAACTCACTGGCGTTTCGTCACTAAGAGGACAGGAATGTTGGGAGCACGCTTGTTGCTTTAGCAGGAAGCGTGCGGCGGGCGCTGTACCATAGCGCAACACTCCGCGACGCGAAATTTTCTGTAATGCTCCCGACAGGTAGGCTGGGTATCCTGCCCCGCCGGCCGTACCCCGACGCTGTTAGAGTCCCACTCCAACTGATCCTAGACTCATGTGGCCAAGACGACTTCTTGTTGCGATAGCAGTAGTGATCAGCGCGGTGCCGACGTTCTCGGCGTGCTCGAAGGCGCAGCAGCCGCCCCCGCCGCGCAAAGGCGCCCCACCTCCGGCTAAGCAACCCGCTCTCGGTCTTGTTATCTCGCCACAGGAGCGACAGCTATACCTCGACGCCGCACGTACCTCGTGGAATCTCGTGAGCCGCATCACCGAACCGTCGACCGGACTGGCGAGGGCGCACCCCAACTACTCGTACGTGACGCTGTGGGACATTGCCGGCGTCATCGCCGCCAACTACGTCGCGCACGAGCTCGGATTCATCAACGACATCGTGTTCGACGCGAACATCGGGCACATTCTGTCGACGCTGTCGAGTGTCGATCTCTTCGAAGGACGCGCGTTCAATCGCATCTACGACGCGAAGACCGCGCGCATGGTCGATAACGCATCGAAGATCTCCAGTCTCGGCGCAGGCTGGTCGTCGGTGGACATGGGGCGGCTTCTGATCTGGCTGCGAATCATCGCCATCAAGCATCCGAAGTACGGGCCATTCACCGCACAAGTCGTGAAGCGTCTCGACATGTCGAAACTGCTCAACGATGGATATCTGCAGGGAGTGGACGTCGATCCCGTGACGGGACAGCGCAGCACCTTCACTGAGAGCGAGATCGGATACCAGCAGTACGCCCTCTACGGGTTCTCGTTGTGGGGAGCAAAGGTGAACCCCGAGGGACTCGATGTCCAACACGACGTCCGCGCCGTCAACGTGCTCGGCGTACGCCTGTTGACCGATAGCCGAGGCAATGACCGGGTGATGAGCGAGCCGTTCATCCTGCTCGGGCTCGAGCCAGGATATCGCTCGGCGGACTTGCAACGCCAGGCGGCACAGGTTCTTGGGGCGCAGACAGCACGATATCAGCAAACGGGAATCGTGACGGCGGCGTCGGAAGACGCACTTCCTGATCCGCCCTACTACTTCTACTACTACAGCATTTGGCATCGCGGGAAGGCGTTCACCATCGAAGGTCCCGGCGACAAGAAGTATGTCGAGCGTCCGCGCTGGATCAGCACGAAGGCGGCGTTCGGTTGGAACGCCGTGCTGCCCAGTCCGTACACGCAGTTCGTGCTGAAGGCGGTACAACCGGCCGTCACGCCGATCGGCTGGGGCGCCGGCGTCTATGAGGTAACTCTCAAACCGACCGGCGTGCCGAGCCTGAATACCGCGGCGCTGATCATGGAGTCAGCGTTGTACAAGATCCGCGGTCGTCCAATTCTTGCCAACTAGCGGGGCGACGCGAAGGCATCTTCTCCAAATGAAATTGCAGCAAGTCAAAACGGGGATGGCGCTCCTCGGCGCGAGCGCGTTGGCGCTCACCGCCTGCGGCGGGCATTCCGACTCGAAACGCCCCGCTCCGCCAGCCGCAGCCGTGTATCGATCGAGCTCGGGCTCGGTCAACATCTACGCCGAGGACGGCGCCAACAACCTGGCTCCCGCCGCCAAGCGCGCGCTGCCGATGGTGTACGTCCCCAACTCGCGCTCGGCGAGCGTGACGGTGATTGACCCGCGCACCTACGAAGTCGTACGCACCTTCGCGACGGGCAAGGTGCCGCAGCACGTCGTGCCGTCTTACGATCTGTCGACCCTGTGGGTCGCGAATAATTCGTCGAACACGCTGACGCCCATCGACCCGGTCACCGCAAAGGAGGGAGCGACCGTCAAGGTCGACGATCCCTACAACCTCTACTTCACTCCCGACGGCAAGTACGCGATGGTGATCGCCGAGGCGCGGCGACGCATCGACTTCCGCGATCCGCACGACATGAATCTCGAGCAATCGTTGCGCGTCGCGTGCAAGGGACTCGATCACGTCGAGTTCACCGCCGACGACCGCTACGCGATCGCTACCTGCGAGTTCTCGGGACAGCTGGTGAAGGTCGATCTCGCGACGCGCAGCATCGTCGGATATCTCACCCTCGATCCCGACGTCTGGACCAACTATGTCCCGCGTCAGATCTACCGGTACTTTCGCCGCCGTCGAGTGAAGGACAAGACGATGACGGCGCTCATGAGCGTGCCGTCGATGCCGCAGGACATTCGCTCGTCCGCCGACGGCAGCAAGTTCTACGTCGCCGACATGAAGGAGGACGGCGTCTTCGTCGTCGATCCGGTGAAGCTCGAGCGCATCGGCTTCGTTCACACTGGAGTTGGGACGCACGGAATATTTCCGAGCCGGGACGGCAAGCTGCTCTACGTCACCAATCGCGGCTGGAACACGATCGCCGGCGGACGCAACGGACCGGGATCGATCAGCGTGCTCGATCCGCGAACGGACAAGGTCGTCGCCAATTGGCCGATCCCCGGCGGCGGAAGCCCGGACATGGGTAACGTCACCGCCGACGGAAAGGAGTTGTGGGTGTCGGGCCGGTACGATGACGAGGTGTACGTGTTCGACACCGCGACGGGCAAGATGACGCACAAGATTCCTGTCGGGCACGAGCCGCACGGGCTGTGCGTGTGGCCGCAGCCGGGTCGGTACTCTTTGGGGCATACTGGCAACATGAGATGACGATAAATGATCGCTACCAGCTCTGAGCTGACGACATTCACGTACGCTGCCCGCGGCCAGCTTGGCTGGCAGCTTACGACACTCACGGTCACGTTTGCGGCTCTCGCTTTTTCCGCTGCTCCACTCGTTGCTCAACGATCGGTTTACATCGAAGACCTCACCTGGCCCGAGGTGAAGC
>JALYZH010000386.1 GCA_030948945.1 Gemmatimonadota bacterium
GACGACCGGCGCGTTTCCTCCAACTGTGAATGTCATCGCGGACGACACCGACCTCCGCTCGGCGTTCGCTCGAGTGAACGTGACTTCATAGCTGATATTCGTGAGTGGTGCGGAAGTCGCGGTGCTCTGCCCGGTTACCTGGGGCGAGCCTTTCGACGCTGCCAGCAGGACAGCGATGACCGGAGCAATGACTGGCGTTCTCATGGGCGTGGTTCTAGGAGAATGGCGGGGCTTCACTGCGAGTTGCAAGAGTCGTTCGCGCGCGCTGCGGGCGTCGCCGGTCGAGTGCTATATTCGGGCGTTTCGTATCCACCCTTCATCCGTCGAGCCATGAGTCCACCACCAGCCGATCCACACCTGGAGCCGACGCTAGATCGAATCCAGGTCGCCGGCGATGAAGAACTCCACAAGCCATACGTTCCACCGTCGACCGAGCTGACCGAGCTCACGCTGGGCGCCATTGTGCTCGGCATTGTACTCGGACTGATATTCGCGGCGTCGAGCGTTTATCTCGCGCTCAAAGTCGGCTTGACGGTGAGCGCATCGATTCCGATCGCGGTGCTGTCGATCACGATCTTCCGTTATTTCTCACGCGCCTTCGGGATGAAACCCGCCACGATCCTGCAGAACAATATCGTCCAGACGACCGGCTCGGCCGGCGAGTCCATCGCGGCGGGAGTCGTCTTTACCCTGCCGGCGCTCCTTCTCCTCGGCTACAACCTTCCCTGGCCCAAAGTCGCGGCGATCGCGTTCGTGGGAGGACTGCTGGGCGTGCTGTTGATGATACCGCTCCGAAAGAGCCTGATCGTAAAGGAGCACCGGAATCTCAAGTATCCCGAGGGCACCGCATGCGCGGAAGTTCTCATCGTCGGAGAAGAAGGCGGAATCCAGGCGAAGACGGTGTTCATGGGATTCGGCCTCGGCGCTCTGTACAAGCTGTGCAACACCGGCTTCAAGCTGTGGCGCGACACAGTCGCCCACACTTTTACCACCGTAGCGGCAGGAAGGCCGCAGCTGCTGGGTGAGATCCAATCGGAAATCAGTCCGGAACTGACGGGCGTCGGATACATCATCGGGCCAAAGGTCGCCGGCTATCTCTTCGCTGGCGGGCTCCTCTCTTTCTTCGTGCTGATTCCCGCCATCAAGCTTTTCGGCGCGGGGCTGACGACGCCGATGTTCCCGGCGACCAAGCTCATTGCCGACATGGATGCCAGCACGGTGCGCTCGCAATACATCTACTACATCGGCGCCGGCGCCGTGACGACGGCCGGCCTCATCAGCCTGCTGCGAGCGCTGCCGACGATACTCAGCGCGATGGTCGGGAGCTTCAGAGGAATGCGCGGAGCGGGATCCGCTACGATCGATGCGCCGCTGCGCACGCAGCGCGATCTGCCAATGTGGATCGTCGGCGCGGGCACCCTCGTCCTCGCGATCCTCATGATGGTGGTGCCACAGATTCACATCAACCTGCTCGGGGCCATCCTCGCGATCTTCTTCGCCTTCCTGTTCGTAACGGTCTCGAGCCGCATCACCGGACAGATCGGCGCATCGGCAAATCCGATTTCCGGAATGACGATAGCCACGGTGCTGTTCACCGCGCTCGTTTTTCTGGCGGTTGGATGGACGGGAATCGAGCACCGGGTGCTCGCCCTTTCGATTGGCGGGGTGGTGTGCGTCGCCGCCGCGGTCGCTGGTGCGACCTCGCAGGATCTCAAGACGGGGTTTCTCGTCGGCGCCACTCCAGCGCGGCAACAGATCGGTCTGATGTTCGGGGTAGTGACTTCAGCGATCCTTATCGGCTTCACCATTCAGTTTCTGAACGAAGCGAGCACGACCATAGTGGCGAGACAGTACGCCGGCGTGACGATTCCAGCCGCGAACTTCGACGCAGACACGCGGACGCTCAAGGACGGAACGACGTATCGCGTCGGGCATCTCTACGAGCGGACAGGCGAAGCACCGGCCGGCAAATACCTCGTCGACCAGAGCGGGGCAATCAAGTATCTCGTCGATCCCGGAATCGGTGGAAAGGAAGAAACTGACTACACCGGCCGAACGATCAAGAAGCTCGATTCCCCGAAGTCCCAGATCATGGCCCTCGTCGTGGACGGGATTCTCACTCAAAAGCTGCCGTGGGGATTGATCCTGATCGGCGCCTTCCTCGCCATCGCGATGGAGGTACTCGGCATTCCTTCGCTTCCCGTCGCGGTGGGAGTGTACCTCTCGATCGCCACATCAGCGACGATATTCATGGGCGGCATGGTGAGGCTCCTCGTCGAACGGAGGATGTCGGCGCGTGGCGCCTCCATTTACGAAACAGATTCCGGCCCTGGCGTGCTGTTTTCTTCGGGACTTATCGCCGGCGGAGCGCTGATGAACGTCGCGGTCCAGGCACTCGTCGCAAAGGAGCTCGACAAGCCGCTCACTCAGGTAGGCGCGGTGCTGGGACCCGTGGCAGAGAGTCAGATACTCTCGTTCGTGCTTTACATTGTCTTCCTCGCCGTGCCGCTGTACCTGGTGGCGAAGCGCCAGAGCGCGTTGAATTCACCGACAATCTGATGATCTCTTCCGAGTCCCTTGTCTTCCTGAAGAAACTTCTCGACACCCCTGGTCCCTCGGGGTTCGAGACCGCGCCGGCGAAAGTGTGGCGCGAACACGCCAAGAAGTTCGCGACAGTGTCGGGCGATGTCGCGGGCAACAGCCTCGCCGAAGTAAACGGCGGCGGTAGCCCCACGATCATGCTGGCCGGACACATCGACGAGATCGGAGTCATCATCAACTACGTCGACGATCAGGGCTACGCCTACATCCAGCCGATCGGCGGCTGGGATCCTCAGGTCTTGATCGGTCAGCGGCTGCGGTTTGCCGGCCGCAAGGGAGATGTGTTCGGAGTGGTGGGAAAGAAGCCAATCCATCTCATCAAGCAGGAAGAGCGCGAGAAGGCGGTCAAGTTCATCGACATCTGGGTCGACCTCGGGGCCAAGAGCAAGAAAGAAGCTGAGGAGATAGTCTCCGTCGGGGACGCCGGCGTCATCGACTCGCGCACGATGGAATTCCCCAACGGCCGCTTCGTCTCGCGCTCGATCGACGATCGCATTGGAGCGTTCGTGGTCCTCGAGGCGCTCAGCAGATACGCCTATAAACCGGGCGCGGCGAAAGTCGTTGCCGTCGCCACGACGCAGGAGGAGATCGGATACCGGGGCGGAGGGGCCGGCGTCTGCGCGACGTGCATCGGGCCGCAGATGGCGATCGTGGTCGACGTGACGTTCGCGGTGGATCATCCGGGTGTCGAGAAGAAGGAATACGGTGAAGC
>JALYZH010000393.1 GCA_030948945.1 Gemmatimonadota bacterium
AGCTGGCTCCATGCCTGCTTGACGGCATTGACGAAGCTCGCGTGCATTTGCGCGATCTCGGCCGGATCGATCTGGATCTTGGCGCTGTCAGCCTGCTTGAGCACCAGCTCGTTGTTGGCGAATCTGCGCACCATCGCGACGATCACGGAATCGGGGGCTTGTTTGATCTGGTCGAGGATCCTGGCGTTGGGCGGAAGCGTCTCCAGCCACCCTACCATTCGGGAGGCCGTAAACTTTCCGGCCGTCGAGGTCGCGAGAACCGTATTGTTGCGCCGATATGCATCGGGATCGTTGCCGATCGCTTTCACGGTTGGGACGGCATCCTTCTTCACCTCGATCTTGCCGGTCGCCTCGAGCTTCGCGAGATAAGTGCTCTCGGCGACAGCGACGCTGCGACCCTTGGACGCGAGGAACAGCTGGCTCTTCACCTGATCGTAGGTGGGGCGACGAATGATGTGGTAGCCGTACGTAGTCTGAACGACCGGGGAGATCTCTCCCGGCTTGAGCGCCGTGAGCGCTTTCTCGAACTCGGGGACCATTGTGCCCTTGGGGAAAATCCCAAGCGATCCACCCTGTCGCGCTGTCTGCTGATCCTGACTGTTGGCCTGCGCGGTCGCCGCGAAGTTGGCCGATGTCACCTTGGCGCGAATAGCCTCTGCTTTCTTTTTCACTTCCGCCTTTTGCGCGTCGTTCATTCCCTGAGTGAACAGCAGAATGTGATCGGCGGCGAGAATGTCTCCGGACGCCCACTGACGCTGGGCAGCGGTGGTGTCTTCGACGCCCCACGTCTTGGAGACAATGTCGTACCACTTGCGGGCCTTCAGGTTGGCGATCGCCGGCCACATCGCTTCGTCGATCAGCTTGGGATCGGCGAGCGAGTCGTTGTGCGCGGTAGCAACCCCGAGAAGCTGGTAGTCGGTCCAGACATTGGCGATCGACTTGGCGACGTCTTTCCGGATCGGCGCGCGGGACTTCCCTAGCAGCGTCGCCAGACGCGTAACCGTCAGCTCAGCGCTGCCCGCACGGGCGACCCAGTCGGTGTGGGCGTTGAGCGCATCCTTCAGGCCCGAGCACGCCGAGAGTGTAAAAGCCGCAGCAGCAGCTATAGCGAAAGTGCGTTTCATTTTTCCGTAGTACGGGTTAACTGTCGTCAGGTGGGGCGCAGCGTCGTCAAGGCGCGGACAAGTCCATCGAGCATCTCAGCTCCTCCAAGACGGGTGAGCTTGAGGGAAAGCGGATGCGCGCGTCGCACTTCCGCCTGGAACTGTACCTCGTGGAACGCCGCCGAGATCCCCTTCATCCGGGGCACTGCATGCCCGCGAAATGTAATGCGGGCCTCGTTTCCGCGCACCAGCACGGACTCGATGTCGGACGCTCCGCCGAGGATGCGCAGGATGGCCATCGCGAAGAAGACGCGGGCTGGCTCCGGCACCACTCCAAACCGGTCGCGGACTTCGTCCCGCAGAGCCTCGATCTCCGCTATGTCCGTCATATGGGTGAGCCTGCGGTAGATGTCGAGCTTGGCGTCCTGCGAGGTGATGTAGTCGTCGGGCAGATATGACGGGAGGTCGAGCGATATCTCCGCCGGCTGCAGTCGCGGCGCGTCGTCTCCACGCATCACCCTCTTCATCGTCTCGTCGAGCATCCTGAGGTACATGTCGAATCCGACGGCGTGGACGAATCCCGACTGCTCAGGACCGAGAAGATTCCCTGCCCCGCGCAGCTCGAGGTCCTTCAAGGCGATCTGGTACCCCGCGCCGAGCTGGGTGTGGTGCTCGAGGATCGTGAGGCGGCGATTGGCGTCCTCGTCGATCGAATCGGGTACCAGCAGATAGCAGCTCGCTCGCCGGTGCGACCGGCCGACGCGCCCGCGCAGTTGATAGAGCTGCGCCAGCCCGAAGGTATCGGCGCGGTTCACGAACATCGTGTTCGCGTTCGGGACGTCGAGGCCGGACTCCACGATCATCGTCGACACGAGCACATCGATCTCGCCGTCCACGAATCTGCGCATTACGTCCTCTAGCTCGCGCTCGCGCATTTGACCGTGCCCGACGCCGATCCGCGCGCGCGGAACGACCCGGCGGACGTGTTCGGCCATTCCGTCGATCGTCTCCACCCGGTTGTGGACGAAGAAGACCTGACCTCCACGATCGAGCTCGCGCGAGATCCCTTCATCGATGAGCCCGTCGTCCCAGGGCTCCACATACGTGAGCACGGGCGATCGGTCGCGGGGCGGCGTCTGCATCAGAGTCATGTCGCGCAGTCCGGCCAGCGAGAGATGGAGCGTGCGGGGAATTGGCGTAGCGGTGAGTGTCAGTACGTCGGTGTCGAGTCGAAGGCGTTTGAGGCGTTCCTTGTGTTTGACACCAAAGCGGTGCTCCTCGTCAACGACGATCAATCCCAGCTCGGAGAAAGCGACATCCGGACTGAGGAGACGATGCGTGCCGATGACGATGTCGATCTTTCCCGCCTTGAGGTCCGCGAGCACGCTCTGCTGCTCCCTCGTTGTCTGGAACCGACTCATGGTCTTCACGTTGACGGGAAAATCGGCGAGCCGATCGCTGAAGGTTCTCGCGTGCTGATCGGCGAGAATCGTCGTCGGCACGAGCACGACAACCTGGCGCCCCGACTGAACAGCCTTGAACGCGGCGCGCACGGCGATCTCCGTCTTTCCGTAACCGACATCGCCGACAAGCAGCCGGTCCATCGGGCGAGGACGCTCCATGTCTCCCTTCACATCGGTCGTCGCCGTTCGTTGATCGGGTGTGTCCTCGAATAAGAACGAAGATTCGAGCTGTCGCTGCCAGACGGTATCCGGAAGATGCGGCGGACGTGTCGCCACCTTGCGTCGCGCGTAAAGATCCAACAGCTCGACCGTCATCTCCTGAATGGCGGCGCGGGTCTTGTCGCGTTGGGATGCCCAGCGTTTCCCCCCCAACGCGTGAAGCCTCGGCGGTGGTGCATCCGCGGAGATGTCAGCGGCCGACCGATAGCGCTCGATCTGGTCGACGCGATAGAGCGGGACGTTCAGCCGGTCGCCGCCCTCGTACTCGATGACTGCAACTTCGACAGTGCTCTCGCGGACGAACATCTTCTCCATGCCGCGGTAGATCCCTACTCCGTGCTCGAGGTGCACGACGTAGTCGCCCGGCTTGAGGGCTGTCAGGCTCTCCAGAGCAGTTCCGGTGACGTACCGCCGAGCACGGCGAAACCGGCGCTCGCGTCGGAAGATTTCATGGTCGGTGAGCACCCGATATCCCGGGAAGCTCAAGCCGCTCGGCGGAATTACGAAGCCGCCATCCAGAACACCGATGGCTAGGCCGGCGGGCGAGACTCGGTCGTCGTTCAGCAGCTCGTCGAGGCGCTCTGCCTGACCCGCGTTGTCGCAGAGAATGATGGTCGGAATTCCGTCGGCAGCAATCTGCTTCAATCGCTTGATGTCGCGCTGAATTTCCTCCGGCTCGCTGAAGGGGAAAGTCAGCTGCGCATTTTCTCCAGAGAGTCCGAGAGTGCCGAACGCACTCAGGGCACGTAGACTGGTATCCGGAGACTCGAACAGCTCGTCTCGATTCGGCGTGTCCTCCCCTCGCCTGCGCGCCAGATCGATGTGATGCTGGGCTTCGGTCCACGTTCTCTCCAGCTCGGGCTCGACGTGCGTCCCGGTTGGAACCACCAGCAGCGTATCTGGAGGAAAGATCGCGCGAATGGAAGTTCGCTCCGGCTCCGCGTCGCCCGCGTCGATTTGTCCATCGACGGGCAGGATGAGCGCGAGCTCCGCGTCGCGAGTGGAGCGTTGAGTCAGCAGGTCGAAGTGGCGCAGCTCGCAGATATCATCACCCCAGAACTCGAGACGGACAGGCTCCGCCATACCGAAGCTGTAAATGTCGAAGATCCCGCCCCGCACGCTGAACTGGGCGACGTCCTCGACCATTGGCACCCGTTCGAACCCAATCGCCTCGAGATGAGAGGCCAGGGCTTCCGGACGACGAGTATCGCCCTTGCGCAGCTCGAGCCTGGCGGACGCCCACGCGCGCGGAAGCTGGGTGCGCTCGAGGAGCGCGCGACTGGTGGTGATCAGGATCCGCAGGTCGCCCCTGCCGATCCGCTCCAGCGTCTCCACCCTTTCACCGGCGATCTCGGCATGGGCCTCGGCTTCACCGAAGCTTTCACGTGGCGGGTAGAACGCAACTGCCTCCGGCTCGACGAGCGTCGTCATGTCGGCAAGCCAACGCTCGGCTGCCGCAACGTCGTCGTTCACCACGACGAAGAACCGCTGGGTGGCGTTGCGAGCCAGAGCAGCGAGCACCACAGCGTCGCTGGAGCCATGCAGCCCACTGATCTCACGCCGGATTCCGGGAGCCGGCATGTCGTTTAGAAGCTCGCTGAATTCTTCCAGCGATTCGATGATGGAGAGCAGTTGAGGGAGCGGCATGGCGCAAGCTACAGCCGTCAGGTGCCTGACAGGTAGCCGCTGGGAAGGCTCGACAGGTGCCGAAATGGGGATTGACTCCTGCTCATACATCCTCGCAAATTGTATACAAACGACATGGGGTCCTGTATGCGAGTGGCGAGAGTGGCAGCACCGGCAGGAATAGCGGGACTTCTTCTTATTACTCTGTTGGCGTCTCTTTCCTCAGCCCAGAGTCGGGCCGGGCAAGGACCGCCGATTGTTCGCGTCTACTCTCAGAACGGTCCGGGCGTGGCGTCGAACTACGTCACCCCCGCGATCGAGGTATCAGAGGACGCATATGTGTTCGCCGTCTCGCTCGATCTCGACGGCCAGATTCAGGTTCTCCATCCGGATTTCCCGGGGATTTCAGTCCAGATCGCGAAACGCAGAGAGCTTCGTCTCCCCAATTTCTTCGCCGGATTCTCGACGTCCAGCGAAGGTGGCGTGTATTCGCCTGCCCGATACCCCGGCTCCGAGAGCTACGCCGACAACGACAGTCGGGGCACCGTCATAGCGATCGCTTCCCGCGAGCCCTTCGCGCTCGACCGAGTGGAAAGCGACGGTGACTGGAACATGCTGGCAATAAGGCGCCTCATCGAGCATCGCAGTCCGATCTCCGCCGCGCAGGAGCTCGCCACATATCTCGGCGCCAAGAGTGAGCCGATCGGACGCGACTATATGCGCTTTGCGTCAGTGCGCCACTATTACTACGCGTCGGAAGCCCTCTACAACTGCGACCTGTTTTACGGCGGCTATTCCTCGAGCCTGGCCTTCAGTCGTCTCGCACTGCTGGATCGGGTTGCGCGACTTAAGCAAGCCGGGAAGAACGTGCGAATTGTCGGCTACGATTTCTGCGGGATGCCGATTGTCTCGTACGGACCGTCGGGATCAGCCGCAGGGCCGCGCGTCCCTCCGCGCCATGCCGCGGATGGGATATTGGTGGGACATAGCGTTCCGCGTACACTACCGCGCTCAGCACCCGAAGCCGGAATTTCGCCGAGAGACGCAACCCTTCGCTACGTTCCGATAACACGACGCGCCGAACCGCCGCAGATGGGCGATGTGACAATCGTCGCCCCGAACGACCGGAGAAGAGATCCGGGCCAGATTCTCATCGATTTGCGCAATGAGGGCCGCGCCGGTGGAGTCTCCGAGCATCGTATGCCTGTCGATCGCGGTGCGCCAACACGCACCGAGACCACGGTTATCGGAACTCAGCCAGCTCGCGAGTATTCCCGACCGGTGCTCCGGGAAGCTCCACCCGCGCAGCGTTCGGATCCAGCCCCCGCTCGTGTACCGGATCGATCGCCGCCATCGCCGGCTCCGACTGTGCAAGAGCGGCCGTCGAGTCCGCCACCGGCTTCCTCTCCGCGAACAACCGAAGGTCAGCTGAAGCCAACGTCGGAATCCGCTCCTCCACCCAGGCGTTGACTCCGCGTCGACCGCGAGTCGTGTGAAAAAGGGCTGCTTTTGCAGCCCTTTTTTCTTTCGTACCGTCGAGGGG
>JALYZH010000040.1 GCA_030948945.1 Gemmatimonadota bacterium
CGGAAGGGTCGAGCTTCATCGCCAGGCGCGCTTCGGTGAAGTCGATCTGCACCTTGGCCGCGCCCCTGGTGAGGCAGCCGCGAATCTCCTTTTCGTGCTCGCTCAACAGATCTTCGATGAATTCATCGCGAGGGTACCCGGGAATCTCGTCGGCTGGATACATCAGGCTCAGCGCCGAGGGCGAGATCACTGCCTGCTTGAGCGGGCGGTTCGCGTACTTGAGGGCTATGTCGAGATAGTTGTAGGCGTACCGCTTGTACCGGAACGGGCCGCCTGTCAGCCTCGGCATCCGTCGCACGTGGCCCGCCGCAAAAGGAATCCTGAATCCGTCCGGAGCGGTGTTGGGCAATCCATGAACGGAGTACGTCCAGAAATTGTGGTACTTCCGCTGCTCACCGTCGGTGATGATGGGGGAGCCGGTGGCCTCGAACCGTTCTATGGTGTCCTTGATGGCCGCCTCGTAGAGCGGATCGAGATTTGGATCGGTAATGCTTCCGGCAGCGACCGCCTCGATGAGCTGCGGCGGTCTCGGGATACTGCCAATCGGCTCGGTCGGGATTCTCATCGTTCGATTTCGTCTTACCAGAAATGAATGCAGGCAGCTGGACGACAGTGACTGAATTGACGGAATGGCTAGCCGATCGACATGACTAGTCGATGGCGCGGCCGCCGAAACGGCCGGATAAACGGATGACGTATGAATTTACGCATGAGGCTGGTCAAATGCTCTAACCCAGTCAGGCAATCGATGGGTCCGCGGGACCCCAAAGTGCCTCCCTTACGCCTTGAGCGCTCGCTCGATCATTGTGCGAGTCGCGACGGGATCTTTGACCTCCACGATCAGCCGCTTGTAGCTCTCATGTTCCAGTTCCAGCACGATAGTCCGGTCGGGGTCGTGAACGTCGTAGAACACGATTCCCCCTTTTTCATAGAAAGTGCCAGCGGTAAGAACACCTGGAATCTGACTTCCGAGGACCCGGATGCCGTGCCACCATCCGCGCGCGGCCTCAGGGTCGATCCTGACGGAGCGGATGTGCGCGAGCGGAATGTCCAGTCGACTCTTCAGCGACCAGAACTTGTCGAAGCCCTCGACGTCGAAGCGCACACGATCGTCTTCGATTGTGATGTTCACCATGGTTATCTCCGCTCCGCTATCTCACGAACGCAATCGGCGGCCAGCACGATTTCATCCGATGTGTTGTAGTAATGTGGTGAAAGCCGCACTGCCGACTCGACCTGCTTCTGATCGAAGTCGATGATGGCGTACTCCCGAAGAGTTGCCACCGCGTTGATTCGACGTGCCGCCAACGCCTTCGCGATCTCACCGCCATGCCAGCCCTCGATTGTCGCCGTAACGATCGCGCAAGGCTGTGAACCTCGATCCAGCACGCGCACGCCCGGCATTTCGCTCAGCTTGTCGCGAAGCTGGGCGGCCAGAGAAAATGCGCGGCGTCCAGCAACGTCGACGCCCACACCGAGTGCGTAACGGGCTGCTTCGCACATTCCGAGAACGAGCGCATACGGGAATTCCCATTCCTCGTAGCGCTTGGCCGTTTTATCGATCTCGTAGCTGCGCGCGTCTGTCCAGCGCGCGCCGCGCATGTCCACGAACAACGGATGATCTCCCCGCGCCAGAGCGCGGTCGGATGCGTAAAGGAATCCCATTCCTCGCGGGCCGCGAAGAAATTTGCGCGCCGTGGCGGAGAGGTAGTCGCACTTCAGCCGTCCGACATCGATGTCGATTTGTCCGACCGCCTGACAGGCATCGATCAGAAATGGCACGCCGATCTCTTCGCAGACATCTCCGACTGCCGCGACATCCTGCACCAGGCCAGAGTTGGTGGGGACCCACGACACCGCCACGAGTCTGCAACGCGGATGCGCGGCGAGCTTTCTCACCGACTCGGGATCGACCCCGCCTTCGGGAAGATCGTCGGCGTAGAGGATCTCGACGCCGAGTCGCTTGGCCAGAGCGAGGTATTGGATCTGGTTCGAGGTGTAGTCGCAGCGACTGGTGACGATCGCGTCGCCGGGCTCGAAGTCGAACGAAGAAACTGCGCGCACGAACCCGGCGGTTGCGCTCGGAACCACGGCCATATTGGAGGGAGAAGTCTTGAGCAGCGTTGCGAGTTGCTGATAGGTCTCGCCGATTTGCGTCGCGCGAATGTCAGCTGCCTCGTAGCCGCCGATCTCGCTCTCCAGCATGAGGTGCTCGATGATTGCGTTGAGCACCGGAGAGGGCATCAGTGCCGCGCCAGCATTATTGAGATGGACGCGCTCGAAGCAACCCGGTGTATCGCGCCGCCAGAGGCGCAGCGCGGCGTCGGTTGGATCAGCACCAGCTTCCATTTTCGATCTGGCCATTTTTCGCTCGTTTGGAGCCCGGTTTGCGTACCTCGAGCGACGATACCGCTTTCTCCTTCCGCGTCAAGGCGAAGCTCGACACCTTTTTATACAAACGGAGAGCACTTGGCAATGACAAGCAGGTTTCCCGATCCCGCCGAACCACGCCTGAAGGCGACCTTTCTGCTCGCCACCCTCAAGCACAAGCGGGAAGGAGGGGAATTCTCCCACACCGAGACCCTGTGCGAGCTCGTCATCAAGCAGCTTCGCCTGCATAACGTTAAGAGCGAGATCGTTCGCCTCGTCGAGTACGACATCAAGCCCGGCATCAAGAGCAACATGGGCAAGGGTGACGACTGGCCTGCAATTCAAAAGAAAGTGCTCGCCGCCGATATCATCGTGTTCGCGACGCCGATCTGGTGGGGAAACCAATCGTCGTTGATGCAGCGGGTGATTGAGCGATTGGACGAGCTCCACACCGAGCTGCGTGAGACGGGAAAATCGCGCCTGACCAACAAAGTCGGCGGAATCGTCATCACCGGCGAGGAAGACGGCGAGCAGCACATCACCGGCAACATCTCCAACTTCATGCTCTCCATCGGCGTGACGCTGCCTCCCTGTGCGCCGTCTCCTACCTCGGCGAATACACGAGGGCGACGAAGCAGTCGCTGGCAAGAAAACTTCGCGGCGAAAAGCAGACCGCGCAGGCGGCGCAGACGATGGCTCGCAACCTCGCGTTCTTCGCTCGCCTTCTCCGAGAAAACAACATCCCTCAATCCGCGAAGGACAGCTGAGAACACGTCCCGCAGATAATAAGCTTCTTGAATCCCTGACTCCGCTCGGAAGGGACACGCTCCTCCAGCAGTCCGTCGAGAAGCGGTTCTCGACCGGCGAGATCCTCTGGTCAGCCGGCGATCGATCGGAGGGAATCACTCTCGTCCTCGAGGGAAAGGTTCGAATCGTCCGCGGGCGAGGCGGCCGACAGCTCGTCATCCACTCCGGTGAACCGGGAGCCACGCTCGGCGAGGTTCCTTTTTTCACCTGCGGGGTCTATCCAGCGACCGCGATCGCGGCTGAACCTACACGGTGCCTGTTCCTCACCCACGCCGCCGTAACGCGGGCGATGACTGTTGACCCGGGACTTGCCTTCTTTTTCCTGAAGCGCCTGTCGTCCCGCGTTCAGAATCTCGTCGACCGAGTGGACCAGATGACGGTGAGCAGCGTTCAAGCGCGCCTGGCTCGGTTCATCGTCGAGCGCCACAGGGCAGCTATGGATGGCGGACGTTCGAGATCGGGACGCGGTGAGCGCGGCACGTTCTCACTTGGAATGACCCAGACCGCTCTGGCCGAGGAGCTCGGAACCGTCCGGGAGGTTGTGGTTCGCGCGCTTCGCGGCCTGCGACAACTGGGAGCGATCGAGAGCGCGGGCGACGGCAAGTATCGAGTCTCCAATCGCTCCATCCTGGAGCAGCTCGCGGAGCTCGCGCCCTAGGCCGACAGGGGCAGGAACTTTAGTCCCAGCCGAGGTGGGTCTGGTGCCCTAACTATCAGGAGCCGCGTAGAAAGCGGCGGATAGTCAACCAACTCGGAGCTAAAAAATGTCGATTTCTTTCAGGGCAGTACTCGTGGGCGCGCTTGCATTGAGCGTTCTGTGCGCGAAGCACGGAATGGGGCAGGCCAAAGACACAGCTGCGGCAAAGCCGGTCGATCACAGCACGATGACCCCGGAGCAGCACGCCGCGATGCATGGCTCGTCTGCTCCAGGCAATGGCAATGATGATAGTGCGTTCGCCGCGTTGCAGGAGCGCGGAAAGATGGCGATGGGCGTCGACCAGTATACATCGGCACACCAGTTCGACGTGCTCCCTTCCGGCGGTAGAATCGCGCTTCAGACAAAAGACGACGATGCTCTCGCCATCGCCCAGATTCGCGCGCACCTCAAGCTGATTCAGCACGCGTTTCAGGCGGGCGACTTCTCGACGCCTGAGTTCGTGCACATGCGAGCGATGCCCGGCACGGACGTCATGAGCCGGAACCGCGCACTCATTACTTACACCTACGCCGACATCGCTCGGGGCGGGGAGGTCAGAATCAGGACCACCGACCCCAAATCGTTGGCGGCGATCCGGCAGTTCATGAACGCCCAACGCGGGGATCACAAGGCGGGTGGGGACGACCATTAACCATAGGGATCGGCTCAGGCTCGAGAGTCGAAGGAGGCAAATTGGCCATTCCGCCAGTAGCGACTCACCGCCCAAAGCGGTAAGTGGCCTTCAATAGCAGCACGTTCCTGGCGGGCGCCGCGAGCAAGCGATCGAAAAGTGGCGAAGCGTTGTCACCGAACGCCGAGCTCTGATCGCGCGTCTGTTGTAGGACCAGATATAGTATCGAGCCGCTGCGGTACTCCCAGCGCAGCACAGCGTTCACCCGCAACGCCCGGGAAAGAAAGCTTGCCTGACTCGATGCCGGATCCAGAAAGAACGATGGCGCAGGGCCGGATCCGTCGGGATCGATCTCGACGCTTCCGTTGTCGAGACGCGTCACGGTTCCCAGGTCTCGACGGTAGGTATCGAACTGAAACAGCCCCGGTGCGCGAAGCTGCTTGTAACCGGCAAAACGTGCGGTGGACGCGAAGGGCTGACTGAAAAGCTGAAAGCTCAATGCTGGAGTGAAGGTCCAGTCGACGCGTGCGTCAACCGACACGGTTCGCTGCCGCAGCGTCGCGAAGACGTAGCGGTTCGCGAAAGTGTTCGTGGCAAGAGGATCTGCCACGGTGCGGACGTATTGTGCTTCATTGCGAAACAAATCCAGACTCGGCGCCAGCGATACCTGCACCGACGGCGACGGCCGCGCGATGAGAATCCCCGAGAGAATGGCTTCCGATCCAAGCGCACCTCGTTCGGCAAAAACGGCGGAAGCATTCCCTCTCAGCATCTTCCGGCTATCTGAAGAGAAGCTGCCACTGATCCCACTCTGCCCGGGAATCCGCACGATCGGCCCGCCGCGGGTCAGGCGATCATCGTAGACCGCCGGTCGGACGCTACCGCTCAAGCCTACTGTCCACTTCGACGGCAGCTCCGTAAACGCATTCGCACCCACTCGGCTGAATATCTGCGACCCGCCAAAGTTCCACGCCTGTTGGGTGTATCCCAGCAGCTGGGCGTCGCGAAGCAGTCCACTTCCCGCCGTATGACTCGCCCCAATTGCGGCGGTCAGAGAGCGCACGTCGGCTCGCGACAGATATCCCAGATCGTTTGCCTCGTATCCCGGAGACGTTTCGTGCGCCTGCACCGATCCGAAAAACGGAGCACCAGTGTAGACCAGACCAGCGGCGGCGTCGTGACCGCGGAGCGATGTGAGCGAAGGATCAAACCCTAGATGGGAAGCATCCGGACGAGCGAAGTATCGGATGCTCGATTGCTGTGTCGCCGCGAGGGAGGAAGCGCTGCCGGTCACGAGGCTCGAGACGAAGTACCCACCGGCCTGCCAGCGTCGATCTTGCGTCGCCCGCGTTCCATCGACGCCAAGGAGATAGGCTCCCTTGCGAAGCGCCAGCGCGACGGAAGTGTCCATCGATCGGTCGACCGCGGTGGAAAGGACGCCGATAGTGGTTCTCCCGTCATCGAAGTCCCGTTTGGCGCGGCCGACAAAATAGTTTGTCGCTGGCTCCACGGTTGCCAGCGCAAACTTTCCCGATCCGTCGACGATTCGCGCCTGTTCGCGTTGGGTTACCGCGTCGACCACTCCTATCGACCAGCCGCGGCCCACCTGTCCGCTCAGCTTCGTCGCGCCCAGGATTCTCGTTTGTTCGGGTGCATCGATCCACTGCGCATCTGGCTCGAGCTGAGGCGCGCGCCCGATGCGTCGCCAGTGAACGAAGCGGGAGAATCCATACGCCTGTGACACGGGTAGCGTGCCGAACTCGAAGATGCCCGCCCCCTCGAGAAAGAACGGTCGTTTTTCGGGGAGAAATGTTTCGATCCCCGACAGGTTGAGCAACGCGGGATCGACTTCGACCTGTCCGAAGTCGGGGTTCACCGTTCCGGTGACGGACAGCGACGATCCAATCCCAACCCGGAAATCGACGCCGGCCGATTCGCGCACACGCACGTTGCGTCTAAACGGGCTGCCGAGGACATCCTGTCCCGTAATGACCTTCGAGCTCACATAAGGAATGGCCTCGACGGGAGAAGGCGGTGAAAGTCCGACAATTCCATGGAGCTCACCGAAGGCGGATACAAAACCCGGAGTAGTCGGTACGTAAGGCGCCCAGAACGTCCACTCGCCGCGACGTATTACCGCGCGATAAAACTGCAGTCCCCAAACCTGCTCACTGGCGGATCCGTGGAACCGGAGCTGCGATAACGGAATCCTGTATTCCGCCGTCCAGCCGAGTGAATCGATGCGTGTGGCGACATCCCACAACGGGTCCCAGGAAATGTCGTCATCGCCATCGTTGAAGTGATAGACGTCGAGCTTGGTGCCAGCCGGATTCACCGCGAAGCGGTATCCGGTACGCCGGTCGTGCTGGCTGTCGAAGATGACATCAAACCAGTCGGAGCTGATGTCGCCTGGATCCCGCCGCCCCAGCGGCGCGGCGATCGAGTCGGGACTGGAGTCGTACATCCGCGCACCAACGTAGATTGCTTCCGCATCGTAAAGCACTCTCACTTCGGTGCGCAACGTTGCCGGCTTGCCCGGATCGGGGTAGCGCTGCGAGAAATCGGTGGCCACCTCCGCGCTCGCCCAATCCGCGTCGTCGAGCTTTCCGTCGATCCTGATGGGATGAGTTACACGTGAAGCACGTAACGCTGGCGTCGTGGAAGATTTGGTTGTCTGGCCCGGAGCAGAATGGGAGAGACCAAGGGCAACACACAGGAGAACGATTTGAATGCGCATAGGTGGACTCGAGTTGCGCCACTATGACCCATTGATCCGGTACGCGCGCTGCTTCTGCTCCCGAATGCCTTCGTGGACAGCCGAAGCGGCCTCAACCCGCGCCCGACTGGCGACCGCCAAAGCCCGACTGGCGACATTCCTCGCCCGCTCGGCGAAGATTGCTGGCTCGTTTCACACACTGGGGTAATCTTTAGCCCATGATCGAGCAGATCCTTGGAAACGTCGGCCTCACCGGGGATGGACTCGCGCCGCAGCGCCAGCCGAGTCTCAAGCGCTCACTGGTTGTTTTGGTGGCTGTGTTTGCCTTGTGGACCGCTTTCGGGCTTCTCTCCTCGGTTCATTTTTTCTTTCAGGGTGGCGCGGACGCGCGATTCGGCGAAACGGCGAGTCACGTCGTCGTGTTCTACTGGGGCTGGGCCATCCTTACACCGGGCGTCATCCTCCTCACGAATCGTTTGATCAATGCGCCGGGTTCGGTCTGGCTCCGAAGCGGAATGTTGGCGGTGCTCGGAATGGCGGTTGTCGTGGCGCACGGCGTATTGCATCCGCATCTGATCCGCATGATCGGCGTTGATTCCCAGGCGCCGGTCGATCTTCCAGCTCTCCAGTCGTTCGCGGTTCGCCATGGGGGAGGCGACCTTGCAACATTCGCTGTACTCGTTGGCGGGTGTCTGCTCTTCAACGCGAGCCGTCGCGAGCGTAAGCGTGCTCTGGCGTCCGCCGAGCTCGAGGGACAACTCGCGCGCGCCGAGCTGGAGATTCTGAGGTGGCAGCTCCATCCGCACTTCCTGTTCAACGCGCTGAACACGGTTTCGACACTCGTGCTCAAGGGCGATCAGGAATCCGCGGATCGCGCGATTGGCCTGATCTCGAATTACCTTCGCCATGCTTTGGCGCAGCGTCCCGACTCGATGGTGTCGCTGCGCGAGGAGCTGGAGACCGTCAACCGCTACGTCGACGTGGAACGACTTCGATTCGGCGACACACTCGAGATTCGGGAATCAGTGGAGGCGAGCGCACTCGATGGGCGAGTTCCCGGGCTGATTCTGCAACCGCTGGTAGAGAATGCCATCAGGCACGGCGTTGGGCGCGGGACCGAGGGCGGATCCATCAGCATCACTGCCGCAATCGATCATGGCCGGCTATGCATTGGCGTGACCAATCCCCGCAACGACCTCGACGGTCATGACTCCACGCAATTCGGCCTCCGCTACGTGCGCGAGCGGCTTCAGCAATTCTACGGCGCCGGCGCTTCGTTCGAGCTGGTACTCGGAGAATCGGAAAGTACGGCTGCGCTCGATCTACCGTTCCTGATGAACGGTGAAGCAGCTCCATGAGTGCGCCATTGCGGGTGATGATCGTCGATGACGAAGCGCCGGCACGCGAGGGTTTGCGCATCCGCTTGAATCGCGAGAGCGACGTGTCCGTGATCGGCGAGTACGGAGATGTGTCGCGCGCGATTGAGGCAATCCGTGCCGACCCACCCGATTTGTTGTTCCTCGATATCGAGATGCCACTGGTGGACGGTTTTGCGATGCTGTCGAGGCTGGACAACGTCTCGCTTCCGGTAGTGATCTTCGTGACTGCGCATCCCGATCACGCAGTGCGCGCCTTTGGTGTGCGGGCGATCGACTACCTGTTGAAGCCCGTTGATCAGAAAAGGCTGAGCGAGGCGGTAGCGCGAGCCAGGGCGCATTGGGAGAGCGCGCGAAAGACTGAGATCGCGGATCGGGTGCTGGGTGTCCTTCGCGATGCCGATCGGGGTATGCCTGCAGTCGGATCGAGCATACAGGGCGTGTCGAATCCGTTACGCATTCCAATACGGCGAGATGGCGGCATTCAATTCGTCGCTCCGTCGGAGATCGACTGGATCGAAGCGGCCGGCGACTCTGTGAGGATTCACGCCGGCAAAGCGACGCATCTCATTCGCAAGTCGATGGGAGACATGCTGGCGTTGCTCGATGGAAGGAGGTTTCTGCGCATCCACCGGTCGACGATCGTGAACATCGATCGCGTGCGGGAGCTGCAGCCCTACTTTCACGGCGAGTATGTCGTGGTGTTGCGGGATGGCACCAAGCTCAAGCTGAGTCGGGGGTATCGCGATTCGCTGGCGAGGCTTCTGGGTTCTGTTCCCGAGTAGCTAATGCGATGGAATCGCCCTATCTCGCGCTCAGATGCTCGGAGGGATGGACCACACCGAGAAATAAAAGCGCGTCATACGCAGATCGAGGACGCACCATCACATAGCCATTTTCCGCGCGCATCAGATGCGGCTGGTTCAGCCATACTGCGACCGGGCCCCGCGTCGGAGCACTTTTTATCTCAACCCCGAAACGTGGATTCCGAGTCTTGAAAAGGACGGCGTCGACACTGAGCGGCTCCGGGACTTGAACCGAATCAGGCCCGCCTGTTCCAAACGCTGTACCAATGGCCACGTAGCGATCGCCAAAGTCCTGCTGAAGGTACTGACCCATGCTTTTCACAGCAGGCCCTCGCGCCTCGAACATGGGGCCACCGATAGGAACTCGCACGACGTGAAGATTGTGAGCCCAGACCACGATGAGCCCGCGCCCGCTCTCACGCGCAGAGATCCATTGAATATTCGACGCCATCGCGCTGTCGCGCGGATTTGTCGGGTGATTCCACCCCAGGCGCACCGCCTGTTCGGTCTGTCGCGCAATCTCGACCAGGCGCTGGGCCCAAGCAAATTCAGTTGAGGATGACCTGCTTACGTATTCCTGTTTGTGGCCGGCGAAACGCGCCCCCAATTCGTCGAGCGCGTGATGGAGACTGTCGCGCGACGCAGGCGACAGTTGGCCATACCGGCCGACTATGTCATAGCCGCGTGTGTCCAGCTTCCGTGCGATCGGTTCGATGCTCGCCTTGACCCTTCGCGCGTAGTCGCCGTCAACTCGTTCCATGTATGACCACACAGGGATGAGAGCCGGCTCCAGACTCCCGCCGCCGTCAGACGGCAAATCCGCTCCGTAAAAATGCACTTGCTGATTTGCCGGGCGTTGAGCGTTATACGTGCGGAGCCACTGAAAGATCTGAGCGAGCTCAGATTCGTGTCCAAAATCAAAACTCAGGAGGTGCTCGAAATCCGGTGGCGTGGCGCTTCGGCCCGCCAGCCACGCATCGATCGGTGCGGCATCAGGAAAACTGGTTTCCATCACGATCGCCGCAACTCGGCCCTGCTCGATGAGCCGTCGGGTCAGAAGTGTTCGCAGCGCCAGGAAGTCGTGCACATCGTGAGCGCTCTCCCCGATGCCGACTACGGTCGCATTGCGGGTCAATCGCGAAATCCAGTCAGCACCGTTCCGTGCGATCACGCCGGTTTGGATGCTCGGAACTGGTTGAGCGGCTCGAGCGGCCCATTGCGTGAATTCTACGCCTCCATCGCTCGGAGTCTTCACCGAGCTCGATTGCGCCCGGAGTGCGAATGGTGAGATGACGAGACTAGCGGCTACGAGAGCGCGTGTGAGCATCGTTTTGGTGGTTTGTCTGGATAGAGGCGATACGCAGCGAGAGCTGAAGCGGTTTCATCCGAAATTGCGACGTCGAGTCGCTTCGCCAGCCGCGACCGCAGCGGCGGTAAAATTGCAACGCTCTTTGCGAAACGGAGAACAACTCATGAGCTACCATCGTTCTGCTCTCAGAATCGCTTGCGCCTCGAGCGTCATCGTCCTCTCGGCCTGCAGGTCATCACCACCAATCGTCCGAGCTCCGGCCCAGCAGCCCCAGCCGGCCGCGCCCGTCGTCGTGATGCCGGTCGTGAATGCCGGAGACTGGCCGTCCTACAACCGCACTCTCCCGGGCGACCGCTTCTCGCCACTGGCGGAGATCAACGCATCCAACGTCGCTCAGCTGCGAACCATCTGCGCTTACACCTTGCCTGAAGTAACCTCATTTCAGACCGGGCCGATCGTCGTGGACGGCACCATGTTCTTCACGACCGACACCATCTCGTACGCCATCAACGCCAACAATTGCGCCGAGAAGTGGCGGTCAGTCCGACACAGCGCGACGCCAAGCTACCTGGGAGTGAATCGCGGCTTTGCCTACATGGATGGCAAGCTGTTCCGCGGAACGTCGGATGTGCACGCCATCGCGCTCGACGCTGCCGACGGGCATCTGGTGTGGGATCGCGTTCTCGACGTGAAGGGCCCCGGTGTCTCGGTACCGATGGCCCCCATCGCGGCGAATGGTCTCGTGTACATCGGCAACGCCGGCGGCGATATCGCCACAGTGACCGGCCACGTGTACGCGCTCGACGCGCGCGATGGACATGTGGTGTGGAAGTTCGACGCCGTGCCGGCGAGTGTGCGCTCGACGTGGCTCAATCCTCGGC
>JALYZH010000047.1 GCA_030948945.1 Gemmatimonadota bacterium
ATCACGACCATGATGATCAGCAGCTCGGGAAAACCCAGATTGCCAAACATGGAAAACTCCTAGAAGATCGAACGTGCTATGAGGTAAGCCACGAGTACCCCCAACAGGCTCAATAGTGACACGTCCAACGCGATTGGGCCAAGGGCGAACTTGAGTATAACCAAATCCACGGGTATTGGCCCGAGCGCAGGCGTCACGCCAGTGGTGAAGAACTCCTTCGCGGCTCCGGGCGGCAGGAACTTCCGCCCGACCTGCTGGAGCACTCCACCGACTATGAACCCGCTAGCCAGTACGACTGCGTGAAACAGGGTGCCGCGCCGACCGTGGCCCCGCGGATTGTACGGTGGCATTAAGAGTGTCTCTCCATGACGTAGGAAATTGACGCGCTGAGTGATCTGCGCGCTACAGAGTCGGGTAAATCCGACAGCGCATCGTGAGCCCGTTCGGCGAATTCCTCGCCCCGCTGGCGTGCATATTCGAATCCGCCATTGTCCGCCACGATCTGGACGACTCTGGCGATTTCGTCGTCCGTGACGGTCTCTCTTTCGAACAACCGCTCTACTTCCTTCCGCGATGGATCGGACATCTCGTGAAGCGCGTGAATCAACGGCAGCGTGACCTTGTGCTCGCGGAGATCCAGCCCCGACGGTTTCCCGGTCGTCTCCTTCACCTCGCGATAGTCGAGCAAATCGTCGGTGATTTGGAACGCCATCCCGAGATTCTCGCCGAACTCGCCGAGCGCTTCACAGCGATTGCGCGCGCCGGAGAGAGCTCCGAGCTCGCATGCTGTGCGCATGAGCGACGCGGTCTTGGAGCGAATGAGGTCGTAGTACTCGCTCTCGCCGAACTGGAGCGGCTCGGTGACCGCGAGTTGTCTCATTTCGCCCAGCGTCATTTCTGTCGACGCGCGCGTCAGTGCCTTCAGCGCCTCTAAATCGCCAAGACCGACAAGGTGGGTGAGAGCAGTCGAGTAGAGGAAATCTCCCATAATCACTGAGATCTGGTGACTGAAGAACGCGTTCACCGTGGGCATTCCGCGACGGAGCGCAGAGTGGTCGACCGCGTCGTCGTGGACGAGCGTGGCGAGGTGGATCAGCTCCAGAGCCGCAGCGAGCGTCACTGCCTGGTCCTTGGGCTCACCTTCGACTTCGCTCGATAGAAGCAGAAGTGTTGGGCGAAACAACTTTCCGCGCATCGCGAGCAGGTGCGCTGCGACCTGGCCCACCAGCGGCAGCTCGCTCGCCACAATGGTCGCCATTGCGCGCGAGACGTCGTCGAGCTTTTCCCGTACTGGAAACTGAATCGCCTGGAGGGTCACTCCACGCGGAACTGCTCCGTTCATTCTTGTCTTGTTGGTGGCGGCGTCCGCCCTCACTTGGTGGCGGCCTTGCCCATCTGCTTGAGGCGCTTGCTCACATCGCGGAAATCGATGTCGATCGCGAACACTCGATGATAATAGGCAGCGGCGTCTCGAGGCTTTCTGCCCTCTTCTGACGCGTACCCGAGCAGGTAGAGGACGCCGATGAGGTCCTCGTCTTCCATTCCTGGCTCCCGCAGAGCGCGAGAGAGAATAGTGATCGCGACGTCATATTCGCGACGATCGATGAAGCATTGACCGAGGGCTTCGTAGGCCCGGATCCGCTGGGTCGCTCCACGCAGCGCCTTCTGGAATTCGGCGATCGCTTCGTCGATGAGACCCATCTCGCGATAGGCGATGCCGAGATCGTAATGGCTGTCGAAGTCCTCGTCGTCGACGTTTGCAGCAACGCCGGCTTTGAACTTCTCCAGCATGTCCGTGAAATCGGCCTGCTCCTCGCCGACGCGCTTGTCATCCTCTGCGACCATTCGGTAAGAGCGCGGACTTGCATCCTCGCGGAGCCAATCGGCGAGATCGACGAGATTGTCGTCAGCGGCGAGGTGCGGGGCATTCTGCTTCGGCGTCGCGGCGCGGGGAACTTCGGCCGGAGGCGTAGTCACGCGCGGCGACGCGATCGGCGACGGATCGCGTGGCTTGGCCTTGGGACGCTCCCGCTGGAATGGATTGAGAGCGCGTTTCTCGGCCGGCGGCTCTTCGGGTTGGCGCTCTTCCGGCGGGGTCTTCGCCTTTGGCTTCGGACGAGTCGGGCGGACAGGCACGACCTTGAGCTTGCTCTGCTTCAGCGGCTCCGGAGCGGACGGCTTTTCTTCCTCTTCTTCCTCTTCAGCTTCGGGCTCGCGTTCGGGGCGGGGCGGAGTTCTGCGCGCAACTTTTCGCGGCGTGCGTTCAACTTTCTTTTCCTGAGGTGGCTCCGGTTCTTCCAGCTCGGCGGCCACCTCGGCTTCGGGGGCTGATGCTGTCGCCGGCTCCTCTCGCGGCTCGCCGAGACCCGCAAGCGGGTTTGGGTCGTGGACGTAAAAACGGTCGTCTTCCAGGACGTTCAGCCCGCCGAGCGGGTCCTCCTCGCCGACCGGGGCGCCAAGCCCCGGCTCGGACGGAATCAGCCCCTCGACGATGGGCGCGCCGATCTCGACTTCCGGATCGTTTATGAAATTTTCGGGTTCAGCGACTGATTGGAGTCCCTCGAGGGGAGAAATGTCGACATCGGAAACGCTCAGATCGAACGCTGGCTCTATGTCCGTTATCGCCGCGCCTGATTGAATCTCGAGTCCGGGGACCCGCCTTACTTCAGGCGCTGGCTCCAGCTCGGGCTCGAGCTCCGGGAGCGGCTCAATGTCTGGCAGCTGCTCGAATTCAGGCAGCGGCTGCACGTGGGGCGGCGTGCGCGGCCTTCGTGGCGGCTCAGGTGCGAGCGAAGTCCGCTCGAGGCCTTCCATCTTCGGGCGGGGTTTCGCTGGAGATCCCGCGTCGAGGTCCAGGAAGACGAGCCCGCCCGCTTCCTTCTGGCGGGGCGTCTTGGAGCGGCGTGGTTCCACGCTCGGGTCGAGGGAGTGCATTCGCTGTGCTGTCGCATCTGCTTCACCGGTTCGCCCTTCCGCATCAAGCGACTCGTGAAGAATCTGAAGCTGCTCGATTGCCTCGTCCTTCTTTCCGGCGCGCGCGAGCTGGTCGGCGAGCATCAGCCGAATGTCATCCTGTCCGGGACAGAGATCGGCGAATTCCTCGAGCGCCTTGAAGGCATCGCTGTCCTTCCCTGCCCGATGCATGCGGTCGGCGTACTCGAGGAAGTTCTTCTTGGCGTCGCTGTTGAAGCCCTTCTTGGCGGAGATCTTCCCGAGCTTGTAGTAGATCTGATGGCGCGCCGGGGCGTGGCGAAGGATCTTGTTGCAGAGTGCGATGGCGTTGTTGAGGTAACCACCATCGGTGTACAGATCCACGGCCTGCTCGTAATAGTTGACCGCTTGATCGGCTTTGTTCAGCCGGAGATAAAGATCGCCGATACGGTTGTAGACAGTGACGTCGCGGTCGTCCTGCTCGGTGGCCTGCCCGATGATCTGCAGGTAGACCTCGAGAGCCTTGTCGAACTGCTTTTTCTGCTCGAACTCGGCAGCCTTTTTTTTGAGCTTCTCGATGTTTGCTGACATAAAGGCGGCCGGTCATTAAATGACTACCCGGGAACAGAAGTCTCCGGGGCGCGAGAGTTCAACTTACTTCCATTTTCATAGGGGTGACAAGGCGCGCCGGCCTTCCACGTCCCGACACAAAGACGTGCGCCGTACCAGTATGGCAACTCCCGCACGTCGGTGATCTGGAAGAGCGCAAGATCGGCCGCGAAGCCGGGCGCGATCTGTCCTGTTTCGTACGCCAGTCCGAGTGCCGCAGCGCCGTTCACCGTGGCCGCCGTCAGCACCTCGGCCACTGTCATCCGCAGCTGGCTCACACCGAGCGTCAGCATCAGCGGGAAGTTGACGGTCGGCGAGGTCCCGGGATTGAAGTCCGTGGCGAGCGCGA
>JALYZH010000065.1 GCA_030948945.1 Gemmatimonadota bacterium
GTGCTGGGGGAGCTCGCGCCGAAATCCATCGCCCTCGCCAGCCCGGAGCGAACCGCCAGAGCAGTTACCCGCCCCCTCATGATCTTCGCCAGATTCATGTCGCCCTTCATCTGGGTGTTCAACGGAGCGGCGAACGGGCTGCTGCGGGTGTTCGGCGTCGAGCCCTCCAGTGACGAGGAAGGTCACAGTCCGGAAGAGATTCGATTCCTGGTGATGCAGGCTCACGCCCGGGGAACGCTGGACGAGTCGGATCGCGCGATGCTGGCCGGCGTCCTGGATTTCCACGACAAAAAGGCACGAGATGTCATGCGCCCTCGGACGGATGTGGTGGCGCTGGACATCGAATCAACTGAGCAGGAAGTCTGGGAGGTCCTTCGGCGTGAGCGCTACTCGCGCTATCCCGTCTACCGTGAATCCCTCGACGACGTGACCGGAGTCTTTCTCGCCAAGGACCTGTGGCTCCATTCGGGCGACGCTCCTTTCAATCTTGCGGATTTCGTGCGCGAGCCGATGTACGTCCCCGACAGCCGTCCCGCTGAGCGCGTATTGGATGACTTGCGAAAGACGCGCGCTCACATGGCGGTGGTGCTCGATGAGTACGGCGGCACGGCCGGGATCGTCACGATGGAAGACCTGGTCGAGGAAGTCGTCGGAGACATAGCCGACGAATACGATTTTGCCTCGCGGGAATCGATAGTGACCGATGGTGTCCTCGAGCTGGCGGGATCTCTGTCGCTCATCGACGTCCGGTCTGACTATCGAGTCCAGATCCCGGAGGGAGACTGGACGACGCTGGGCGGCTATGCGTTTGCGAAGCTTGGCCGCCTTCCTCGAATGGGCGACCGGATTCCGATTCCCGGCGGTGAGATGGAAGTGGTCGCCATGGACGGGCGCCGAATCGCGGCGCTCAGAATCCACCGTGCGGGTGTCAGAGCGCCCGCCACCGTCGCCGCGGCGCACTCGGCCTAGAGCTTTTTCCGGAAAACGCCGCACGCATCAGCGGTCGCCGCCTCAATCGATCTGGTGACGCGCCCGGACGCGCACGGGAGCAGCGAGTTCTTCGCGATCCATCGTGAACGGTGGCGCGATCCTACATCGGACACAAATCGCTCCACCAGTGCGGTGCGCGACGAATCGAATGAGGACAACGCCGCCGCAGTCTTGATCGCTAGCTCGCTTTCCTGCGCCCGCACGTACAGCAAGGGCAAATGGGCGGCGACCGCTATGTCCGTGGTTGGAATCGTTCTATCGATTGTGCCCGGTCGATCCCAGATGGCTTTCGTGTACTTCACTTCCAGGTAGCTCGAGTAAAGTCTCGCAGCAGCGGCGCTGCGCCCGGAGAATTCGAGATGCTTTCCGATCGCGAGGTAGATCTCCGGCGCACCGACGTATCCGTGCCTGAGCGAGCTCTCCAGCATGGCTAGCGCCGAGTCGCTCTTGTCGATTGTGAGGTAGTACTGGGCCAGTGCGTAGCGAGGCTCACCCAGCTCCGGGTCGATTCTCACTGCATCTTCCAGCACTGCGCGCGCATGGCCGTAATCCCGGTCTTCCGTGTACACTCTGGCGAGAAGCATTCTCTGTTGGACGCGGCGCGGGCTCAGCTCGATGGCTTTGTTCAGACTCGTAATCGCGTCGTCGACGTATGATCTCGAGCCGTAGAAACTGGCCGCATCCAGCAGCAGGTTGGCCTGGTGCGTGTAAAGTCTGTCGTTCAGAGTATCGCGATGGATCTCGCGACTGAATGCGGCCCTGGTACCGGCAAATGCTGCTTCCAGCGTCCGGCGTTCTTCGGGATTGCGCCGCATCTCCGCGTAACGTGGATGCAGTGACGCGAGATATTGGCCCATCACGAGCGGCGTGTGCGCGGTCTGATGTACCGGTGTCTCCGCAAGAAGATTGAATTCGTCCAGCGTCTGACGTACTGATCCTCGGGCCACGTCGACTCGGACGAGAGCGCGATTGGCGCGCAGTGGCGTGTATACTTCCGCGTAGAGCACGATTGCCACGAGTATCGCGGAAGAGAGTGCGACTGCCACAGGGCCTCGACGCGAGCCGTATCGACGTTCGGTCGCCGGCCGGACTACTCCGTAAGGATTTTCGCGCGACGCTATCAGCGCTGCGAAGAGAATCCAGAGCATCGTCGAATTCAAGTCGACGAACCAGAACAGCAGATAGATGGCGTAGGCGACCTGCAGACCACTGAGAATCGCGAGAGATGAGACCGACAGCCGATCGTTACGATACGCGCGCACCAGAGTGACCCCTATTGCCAACCATATCCCGAGGAAGGCGAGCGCACCTGTCAGTCCAGTCGTCGCGAGCAGCTCCAGATACTGATTGTGGGTTCGGTCGTAGATGTCGGTATCCATGTGATAGACGGCTGGATCAAAGTGCGCGGACCAGACGAGATTGTGATTCTCGAGCCCGTATCCGAGTAGGGGGCGATCCTTGAAGCCATCGATAGCGGCACGCCACTGAACGGTTCGCGACTCGTCCGAGCCGGCGGGATTCGTGAGGGCGAGACGCTGGAGTACCGTTGGCGTGTTTTGGGTCAGGGCACTCGAAGGAAATGCTCTCAACCCCGCGGAGATCGCGACTACCAAAACCGCGAGTGAGAGCGCTGCGACCGTAGGAATCCATCTGCGGCGCGACGCAGTATGGAGCGTTGCAAAGATCACCGATCCGATCAGCGTACCCGCGACCGCTCCAATCAGTGTGCTCCTGTTCTCGGCGTACACCAACGCGAGCAGGTTGACCGCACCGCCCGCGAGGTACAGCAAGCGCAGGCGGACATTCGTCGAGGCGAGATATGAAGCCAGCGCGACCCCAAAGAGGAGGTATGCCGCCAGTAGTCCAGAATTTCCGATTGTGGAGGAGCTGGCCGAGAGGATCGAGTCGGATAACCGTGACGAGGAGATGAAACGCCCGTGCTCGACGATCGCGGCGCCGCTGACGAAGACACTCACGATGAGAGCGGCGTGGAGAACCCAACTCCACTCCTGATCGCGCAGAGTGCGCAGAAGAAGAAAAAAGAGCGCGAGGTGCAGCCAGGCCCAGACTCCCCCCATTCGCTCGAAATCTCCGAACAAGCTATGGTCGCGGGCCGGGGAGAAGAGGGCGGACAGGAGCGCCGCTGCAACGAACATTACCAGCGCCCAGAAGATCGGCTCGTAGCGCAGATCCAGCTCGTCATCGGCTGAACAAAGCGCCCACACGAGCACGAGCGCACCAATCTCAATGATGGCGCGGAAGAAAATGTTCCTCGGCGCGACGTACGGAAAAAAGAAAGACGGCGGCACGATGACGGGAACGAAAAGCGTCGCCACCATCAGAATCAGAATCGCGTGCCGCCAATTCGCTGCCGCTGAAATTCGGGTGAGAGCGCGCACGCTCAGTTCCCTCACGCGCCCGCCAAATCCCGCAGTGTGTCTGCGAGGATTTCATGACCGCCATCGAATCGAATGGCTTCGTAGGCGACCCCTAGCTCCTTCAATCGCGCCTCCTGCGCTGCCACCAATTCGGGGTTGGCGAAGTCGTCGTGCCTCCCCAGCACGATCGTGGCCGGAGCACGGCGCGACAGCGCGGCCGCGTCCCTGGCATTGAACTCCGGAGGCAGAAGGCCGGCCCATAGAACTACCCGGTCAGGATCCACCTTGCCGCGAGCAACCCAGCGCGCAACCGTGGCCGTGCCCTGAGAGAAACCAACCACCCAAAGCCGAACCTTGGTGCGGTCCACGATCGAGAAGACTTCGTCGTAGAGCAGGTCCAGGTAGCCGAGGTAGTCTTCGATCTCGCACTCGCGATCTTCGGAAGTCATCCACGTCGCGCCGACGGGAGTGTTCGGTGCATGTGGTCCTCCCTGCGGCGGAGAGAGGTAGTACCGGGAAAGTGCCTCGGGAGCGATAAAAAGCCGATCTTCCCGCTCGATAGGAATGAAGCGCATCAGAAATCGGGACGCCAATTGCCCGTGTCCGTGACAGACGATCCACACCTCGGTGAGAGGCGCATCGAGCGACCCCATTACTGCATAGCGCGCGGACCTTGGGACGCGCAGATGCCGCTGCTCGAAGCTGCGACTCGGTAGATCGGAAACTGGTGAGCTCAGCACGGAATAGCCTTACCCTTCGGCTCGGTGAGGACGGAGGTGGAACACGTCTTGCCCCCTTTTGAATTTACTCTTAATCCCTGCGCGAAATGATTCGTTCCTCCATCCTGACTGCACTCTCTCTGACTCTGGTTGCCTGCTCCGTATCGCAGGACCAGGAAGTCGCCATCGGCCGCCAGAACGCCGAAGAAGTCAATGCGCAGCTGCCTATCGTAACCGATCCTGCCATCAGCGGTTACATCCAGAGCCTCGGCGAATCCATCGCCAAGAATACCAGCCGCGCGGATCTCGACTGGCATTTTTACGTCATCAACACCAGGCAGGTAAACGCGTTTGCGCTGCCGGGCGGATATGTCTACGTGAATCGCGGACTCATCGAGAGCGCCAACAAGCTCGACGAGCTCACCGGAACTCTCGGGCACGAGATCGGCCACGTGATCCAGCGGCATTCCGTCAAGCAAATGCAGACGGCGGAGAAGGCGAACGCCGGTGTAGCTGTCGTTTGCACGCTGACGAGCATCTGCCAGAATGGACTGGCACAGGTGGCGGTTAAGGTGGGAGGAAGCGCGTTGTTCGCTAAACACAGCAGGCTCGACGAATTGCAGGCCGACTCAGAAGCCGTGGTCAACGTGACGCGAGCGGGCTTCGATCCGCAGGGAATCCCGAGTCTGTTTCAGGTCCTCTTGAAGGAGCGACAATACCAGCCTACGAAAGTCGAGGGATGGTTCGCGTCGCATCCGCTCGAGGAGACGCGTATTGATAGAGCGAAGCAGTTGATTGCGCAGATGAAGCTCGACAACTCGCGCCCTCTCATCGTGGACACTCCTCAATTCGAGGCGTTCAAGACCCGCGTATCCGAGCTCCCCGCGCCACCGCCCCCGAGGCGGTTACCGAGCGGGCAGCAATAGCAGGCGAGGAACAGGAACCGTATCGCGCGCGGAATCACCCCCGGCGTCATCCGTGCCGGCCGTGTCCGAGCCGCTGCTCATCTCGGCCTCGTGCCCCGCATCGGCCTCATCCATCTGCATGTTCATGTCATCGCTGTGTTCGGCGGTGTCGACGCGTATGTCAAAGGCTTCTGCCTGCTCGCTGGCTAAACGATCTTCCCGCCGCGAGCAGTATGCGCGACCGATATCTCTGCACGAACTGAAAATTGTCGGCCGGCACAGGTGTGGCGCTTGTCGACTTCCCGGTCTCCGCCGCTTCCATCGCCTGCGCCAAAGCCACGGTCTCGAGAACGAACTCGCGCACCGACAGCCCAGCGCGCTCTATCGCGCGCCGGGCACGAGGACTGGACTCCAGTCGAGCCGCTGCCCGGTCGATCGCGTTTCTGCCGGGTGCGGGGCCCGAGCGCAAGTCTGAACGCGGCAGATCGTCGAGGTTGCTTTGCGCTTCTTCCCAGCGAGCGAAGTTCTCGTCGGTCAGGCGATAATCGACCGGCGTCGCGAGCGCTTCCCGCGCTTCGGGCGAGCCGTTGTCGAAGATGAGCGATGCGGCGAGCGGATCCGACCCGTCGTAGCTCGCGCGCTTGCAGCTCACTGTCGCCAAAACGAGGACAAGGGCCGCTGCCGCGCGTGATCGTGGTAAGTATCTCACTCCTCGCCTCCCGCTACAATTCGAGCGAATCGTAGGCCAAGCGAATAGTATTACTCGCGTCGCCGCCCGTCACGAACCCCAGCCTCCACAAAATGAGCCGCATACAGCGAGCGCTTGTCCTAACTGTTTGCTTCCTCGGCGCCTCGGCCACAGTCTCCGCACAGGCAAAACCGGTCGACTGGGACTCCATTGCGCGCGAGTCGGAGAGAATGCTTGCGGATTACCTCCGCATCAACACAACGAATCCTCCAGGCAATGAGTTTCTCGCCGCGCGCTATCTCAAGGGTATTCTCGATTACGAAGGAATCGAGGCTCAGATTCTCGATACCGCCGAGCTTGGGGCGAATCGCGCCAATCTCTACGCCCGTCTTCGCGGCAACGGCAACAAACGAGCGATCGCGCTGGTTCATCACATGGACGTCGTGCCAGCTACTCCCGCATCCTGGTCGGTCGATCCCTTTTCGGGCGCCATCAAGGACGGATACATCTGGGGTCGGGGGGCGATCGACATGAAAGGCGTGGGCATCGCCCAACTCATGGCCATGATCGCCCTGAAGCGCTCCGGCGTCGCCCTGACGCGAGACATCGTTTACATCGGCAACTCCGACGAGGAGTTGACCTCGACCGGCGGCCTCGTATTCGTGAAGCGTCACCCTGACCTGCTCAAGGACGTCGAGTATCTGATGACGGAGGGAGGC
>JALYZH010000090.1 GCA_030948945.1 Gemmatimonadota bacterium
CGGCCGGAAAGTCGATCACGTTCCTCGATACTCCCGGTCACGAGGCGTTCACCGCCATGCGCGCCCGCGGTGCGCAGGTGACCGACATCGTCGTGCTCGTCGTAGCGGCTGACGATCAGGTCATGCCGCAGACGATTGAGGCAATCTCGCACGCCAAGAACGCCGGCGTGCCGATGATCGTCGCGATCAACAAGATTGATGTTGCTGGCGCGAACCCGATGAAAGTGAAGCAGGATCTCCTACAGCACGGTGTCGTGCTCGAAGAGTTCGGCGGAACCGTTCTTTCGAGCGAGGTGTCGGCCAAAAAGGGAACGAACATCGATTCGCTCCTGGATCAGATTCTTCTTCAGGCAGAAATTCTGGATCTGAAAGCGAACCCGAATAGAAGCGCGCAGGGTGCCGTCGTTGAAGCCCAACTCGATCCGGGCAAGGGTCCGGTTGCCACCGTGCTCGTGAGCAACGGAACTCTCCATGTAGGCGACGACTTCATCTGCGGAATGTATTCCGGCCGTGTGCGCGCCTTGCTCGACGAGCGTGGTCGTGCGGTGAAGGGAGCCGGCCCGGCAATCCCCGTGCAGATTCTCGGCATCGGCGGCGTGCCCATGGCCGGCGACCAATTCGTCGTCGTGGAAGATGCGATGGAGTCGCGCGAGATCGCACAGCGCCGTCAGCGTCTCGATCGAGAGGCGAAGAGCCGTCGGACGGCGAAGGGTGTCGTTTCGCTCGAAGATTTCATGTCGCAGACAGCGCCAGGTCAGGCGCGTACGCTCCGTATTGTCATCAAGGCGGATCAGGGTGGTCCGGCTGAAGCTCTGGCAGATGCGCTGGCTCAGCTTTCCAACGAGGAAGTCTCCGTCGAGGTCATCCACCGCGGTGTGGGCGCAATCACTGAAAGCGATATTCTTCTTGCGCGCGCTTCCGGCGCCATCATCGTCGGCTTCCACGTGCGTCCGGACAACAACGCCCGTTCGGCGGCCGAGCGCGAGGGCGTGGAGATCAAGCTGTACAAGATCATATACGAAGCCGTCGAAGACGTGCGAGCCGCTCTGGAAGGGATGCTCCGTCCTGAGGAACGCGAGGTCGTGCTCGGTGAAGCCGAAGTGCGCGAGCTGTTCAAGGTGCCGAAGATGGGCGTCATCGCGGGTTGTTCGGTGCGGAGCGGCGTCATCAACCGCACAGGGCGCGTTCGCGTGATGCGCGACAGCGTCGAAATTTACGACGGCAACATCTCGTCGCTGCGCCGTTTCAAGGACGACGTCAAGGAAGTCCGCGAAGGATTCGAGTGTGGCATCGGCGTCGAGAACTTCAACGACATCAAGGTCGGGGACGTCCTGGAATGCTACCGTAAGGAGCAGGTCGCTCGGACGCTGACTTCGGCGGCGGGCGCTTCTGCGTAACACACGTCGAGCGGACCGCGTCGCCGAAGCCGTCCGCGTCGAGGTAGCGACTTTCCTCACCGAATCGGCAAAGGATCCCCGCATCGTCGGGTTCGTTACAGTCACCGGTGCGGAAGTGAGCCCTGATCTTCGTCACGCGCGCGTGTACGTCAGCGTTCTCGGGAGTGAGACGGAGAAGCAGGCTACCTTCGACGGTCTCGACAGCGTCGCGTCGCATCTCCGCTCTCGTGTGGCACAGCAGCTTCGACTCCGCGTTGCACCCGAGATCCAGTTCAAGGAAGACGATACTATCGCACGCGCGGCTCGAATCGAGTCGCTGCTCGCCGACGTGAAGAAGCAGGACGCTGCCGTAGCGCGGGGACGAAAAGACGACTGACCGCTCCGGCGCGGGCGGTGCTCCGGTCGAGGGACTGCTGCTCGTAGACAAGCCCGCCGGCATGACCTCACACGATGTCGTGCAGCATGTACGACGCATCTATGGCGAGCGCAGCATTGGACATCTTGGGACTCTAGACCCATTTGCCACCGGATTGCTGGTTCTCCTGTTGGGACGCGCTACCCGTCTCGCCAATTTCCTCGACATGGAGCCCAAGGTGTACGAGGCGACGATTACCTTCGGCGTCGAGACTGACACTGACGACTCCACGGGCATCGTGATCCGAACTGCACCCGCACCTGCGGAGGAAGCCATTCGCGCCGCGCTGCGATCACTCACGGGCACAATCTCACAGATCCCGCCAGCCTACTCGGCCAAGAGTGTCGATGGCACGCGCGCGTACGTTGCAGCGCGCCGTGGCGAGCCGCTCGAGCTGAAGCCCGTCGACGTGACGGTTCACAGCTGGAAAATTCGAGGGCTCGCAGGGGATACCCTCTTGGCGACCGTGACTTGCAGCGGCGGGACATACATTCGCGCGCTAGCCCGGGATCTGGGTCGCCTTACATCATCCGCGGCCCAGCTGAGCGCCTTGCGTCGTACGCGGGTGGGATCTTTTGAGGTCGCTAGCGCTGCCAAGCTCGAACAACTCGCCGATGCTCCCGCGCGGGTGAGAGCGCTTCGTGTGGTGGCCGATGCCTGAGCTGCTCGACGAATCGGGAGACTCCGGACTTCCACCTTATGTAAAGAGCACGGTGATCACCGTCGGCACCTTTGACGGTGTGCACCGGGGTCACCGGGATGTCATCGAGCGACTGGTAGGTCGCTCACGCGCTCTCAAGATCCCGAGCGTTCTCGTCACCTTCGAGCCGCACCCGCTCGAGATAGTGAACCCGTCGGCGGCGCCGTTGCTCCTCACCACCCGCGAAGAAAAGCTCGAGGTGATCGCCGAGACCGGTATCGACTACATGGCGGTGGTACCGTTCACCGCTCAGCTTGCGTCTTTTTCCGCCGAGAATTTCGTCGAGCTCGTACTCCGCCGGTGTTTCAGGATGCGGGAGCTGCTGATCGGTTATGATCACGGCTTCGGAAAACAGAGAGCCGGGAACGTCGGCGTTCTTCGCACCCTCGGCGAACGCGACGGTTTTCGCCTGGAGGTCGTCGATCCGGTCTCGACGCCTGAAGGCCAATCGGTCTCTTCTACGTCTATCCGGCGAGCGATCGCCGGCGGAGACCTCGATCGGGCGGCGGCGAGTCTCGGTCGACTGTACTCGGCAAGCGGGCGTGTGATCGAGGGGGCGCAGCGTGGGCGCACGATTGGATTCCCGACACTGAACCTCGGACCTCCACCGCCGAGGAAGCTTCTGCCGCCAGAAGGTGTATACGCCGTCAGGGTTCAAACGCCTGTTGGACCGGTCGGAGGGATGATGAATCTCGGCCCTCGCCCGACGTTCGGCGATTCGGCGACATCCCTGGAAGCACACTTGTTCGATACGGCCGGCAACTTTTATGGAGCGTATGTCCGTGTCGATTTCGTGGCCAGGCTTCGCGAAACGCGCAAATTCGCCTCGGCGGAGCAGCTGTCCGCGCAGCTGCGACACGACGAGCGCCAGGCCAGGAATGCGTTGACTCAGCTTCACGTTGCCGGTAACCTTAAAGGCTAATCTCGAAGTGCCACTTTTTCCGATGACAGCAGCATGAGTCTGAAGTATCGTCTTCTCGTCGTACTCGCCCTGATCGGAGCGTCAATCTGGGCGCTCTTTCCCCGGACCGTCGTCGAGCGCGTGAAGCGCAACGGCGAGTTTGTGTACGACACCGTCAGGCGCGTTCCGCTCAAGCGCGGACTCGACCTTCAGGGCGGGATGCACCTCGCTCTCGAAGTCGACGAATCGAAGGGTGCGGTGCCCGATAAGAGCAAGGCAATCGACAACGCTCTCAAGGTTGTGCGCAATCGAATCGACGAGTTCGGTGTTTCGGAGCCCGTCGTTCAGAAGGCGGGCAGTGACCGTATCATCGTCGAGCTGCCAGGTATCGACGACCCGCGTCGTGCACAGGACGTCGTCCAGAAGTCGGCATACCTCGAGTTTCAGATCACCGACAAGAGTCAGGCGCTCGAGAAGTCCTTGCCCCGCCTCGACGCTCTGCTGAAAAATGCGAAGGTCGCAGTGGCATCGACCGGAGCACCCGCGAAATCGGACACCGGAACTGCCGCCGGCCTGCAATCACTCTTCACCGCCGATACGTCTAAGAAGCCCGTCCGCGCGAAGACCGACAGCGCCAGGGCGGCCGCTGCAACGGTGGGCGGACCCGGCGCATTCTCCAAGCTGGTTCAGCAGGGACAAATGCCGGGTGAGTACTACGTCGCGCAGACCGATGTCGGCACGATGACCCAGTATCTCGGGATGCCCGACGTCGCCGCCGCGCTTCCACCGGGGAAGGTGCTGCGCTGGAGCAGCGACACCGTGTCGCTCGGCAATCGCGTTTATCGGGCGCTCTATGTTCTGGACGCGAAGCCGATCATCACGGGCGAATTTCTCACCGACGCCAAGCCCAACACGTCGCCGACCGAAGGCAACCTCGTCCAGTTCACGATGAACAACGTCGGCGCGCGCCGTTTCCGCACCGAGACATCGCGACATGTCGGCGATTTCATGGCGATTGTGCTTGATCAGCGAGTGATGGGGCGGCCGCCGGTGATTCAAGGCTCCATTGGAGCGAACGGCCAGATCACCATGGGTGGCAAGGATTTGCAAGCTGCACAGGATCTCGCTCTCGTCCTCCGTGCTGGCTCGCTTCCGGTGCCGCTCAAGGTCGTCGAGGTGCGGCAGATTGGAGCGAGCCTGGGTAGGGATTCGATTCACAAGGGCATTACCGCCGGTGTGATAGCGATCGCCCTCGTCGTGATAATCATGCTGGGCTACTATCGCTTCTCTGGCGCGCTCGCAGTGGCGGCGCTCGTTCTCTACATCCTTTACACGCTCGCCGCTCTTGCCGGGTTCCAGGCTGTTCTCACGCTGCCCGGCTTGGCCGGATTCGTTCTGTCCATCGGTATCGCGGTAGACGCGAACGTGCTGATCTTCGAGCGAATACGAGAAGAGCTCAATCACGGCAAGACCGTGCGGACCGCGATTGACGAAGGTTTCCGTCACGCCATGAGCGCCATCGTCGACTCGAACGTCTCGACGGCGCTCACCGCAGCCGTCCTCTACCAGTACGGTACCGGGCCAGTGCGCGGCTTCGCCGTCACACTGCTTGCCGGTATCGCGGCATCGATGATCACGTCGATCTTCGTCGTCCGCACCTTCTACATGATCTGGCTGAATCGCTCCCGCGATGCCCAGACAACCCTGAGCATCTGATGCTTCGAATCCTTCACGA
>JALYZH010000389.1 GCA_030948945.1 Gemmatimonadota bacterium
GAGAGGAATGGAGTTGACGATCTCGACCGCATTGCCGGAGGTGCAGCAGTAGTCACTCTCCGCCTTGACTTCCGCCGTCGTGTTCACGTACGACACCACCACCGCTCCCGGATGCTCGGCTTTCCAGTCGATCAGCTGCTCTGCATCGATCGTCGCCGCCAACGAGCATCCGGCTGCGAGGTCGGGCAGCAGCACCGTTTTCTGGGGCGAGAGCACCGCCGCCGTCTCGGCCATGAAGTGCACGCCACAAAACACGATCACGTCGGCTTTTGTCTTCGCCGCTTCCCTGCTCAGGCCGAGCGAGTCGCCGACGAAATCAGCGACATCCTGCACCTCCGGCCGCTCGTAGTTGTGAGCGATGATGACCGCGTTGCGGGCGCGCGCAAGATTCCTGATCTCTGTCTGCAGCTCGGCGAACATTCCGGCCGTCGTATCTACCATTCTATGTGCTTGCCACTCCACTTGCGTTTGGCGCGGGGAAAATCGCTTCTATAATGTCCACCGCGCGACTCCTTTCTCAACAGCGCCGCATCCGCGATCAGCAGGCACGTCTGCACCATGTTCCTCTCCTCGGTCGCCCCTTCCGGCAGGCGCGACTCGATCTCGGTGAGCTTCGCGAGGCCGAGCCTCAGGCCCTTGGCACTGCGGTCGATGCCGCAGTAATCCCACATCACCTGCCTGATCGTGTCGGCGGCGACCTGAGCCGCGCCGCGATCCCGCAGCGCCGGAACTTCCCAATTCTTTTTGCGCGGCGGACTCGGCAGCTTCTTCACCTCGATCATGTCTCTGGCAACGCGCTCCGCGAACACCAGTCCCTCCAGCAGGGAGTTCGAGGCGAGTCGATTGGCGCCATGAACGCCCGTGCGTGACACCTCGCCACACGCGTACAGCCGGTTGAGGCTTGCCCTGCCGCGCAAGTCGGTCACGATCCCGCCCATCATATAGTGCGCGGCCGGCGTGACCGGAATCAGGTCCTTCGACGGATCGACCCCGCGAGCGCGACAGATCGCGAAAATTCCGGGGAATCGTTCCTCGAACACGGGTCCAAGCATCCGCGCATCGACCCAGACTCGCCTCCCACCAGCCTTTTGCCGGAAAATCTCTCTCGCTACCACATCGCGGGGTGCGAGCTCCGCGAGTCGGTGCTTCTTCAGCATGAAGCGCTCGCCCTCTTCGTTCAGCAGCACCGCCCCTTCGCCCCGTACCGCTTCCGAGATCAGCTGCAGCGGGTTTTCGGGGGTGTCGAGCGCGGTCGGATGAAACTGCACGAACTCCATGTCGGCGAGCGTGGCACCTGCCCGGTGCGCGATCGCGTAGCCATCGCCGGTCGCCACCTGCGGATTGGTGGTGTACCGGTAGACCTGCCCACAACCCCCGGTCGCCAGCACCGTCGCATCGGCGATGATCTCGACCGGCTTGCCCGCGACCGCCGCGCGCACGCCGAATGTCACGCCATCCTCGACGATGAGATCGAGGATGCGAGCTTTCTCCAGCACCTCGATGTTCTCGCTCTCCCTCACGCGCTTGATCAGCGTGCGCGCCACTTCAGCGCCGGTCTGGTCCCCGTGCGCGTGAACGATGCGCCGCCGGGAGTGTGCGGCCTCACGACCGAGCTTGAAGTTTCCGCCGGGCTCGAGGTCGAAGTGCGCCCCAGCTGTCGCCAGCTCACGGACCCGCGCCGGACCCTCCTCCACCAGGACCTCGACCGCTTTCGCATCGCAGAGCGCCGCGCCCGCCGCGAGCGTGTCCTGCCGGTGCAGCTCGGGCGAATCTCCGGCACCGAGCGCAGCGGCGATTCCGCCCTGCGCATATGCAGTCGCGCTGTCGAACAGCGACCGCTTCGTCAGCACCATCACGTCGCCGTCCGCGGAAGCGCGCCATGCAGTGTGAAGACCAGCAACTCCGCTCCCCACTACGAGAAAGCGCGTCCGTATTCGTCCGGCCATGCGCTGAAATCAATGCGCGGCGGGATGCGTTTGAAAGGGGGCCATTCGGCTTGCAAGCGGGTGCGCCGTGTACGATTCTTCTGTCCAGATGAGAAAACTGATCATCGTCACTTCCCTCCTGCTCGCCGTACACATCGCTCTCCTCTTCACCCGCCGGAGCGCCAAGGCCGAGGGAAAGGAGCTTTCGCCGATCCGAACCGGCATCGTGCTCGATGTCGGTGGCAGAGGCGATAAATCGTTCAACGACGGCGCCTACGCCGGTGCCGACAGCGCGACGAAGATGCTCGGCTCCAACGTCCGGTTCATCGAGCCCGGCGAGGGAGCAGATCGCGAGGCAGGATTGAGACTGCTGGCTGCGGAGGGAATGAACCTCGTCATCGGCGTCGGCTTCATCTTCACCGATGATCTCGCCAACCTCGCAAAGGAATATCCGGCCACCGCGTTCGCGGGAATCGATTACGCTCTGGCGACCGACAAGAATGGAAAGGTCATTCCGCCGCCGTCAAATGTCGCCGCGCTCAAGTTCCGCGAGGAGGAAGGATCGTACCTCGTCGGTGCGCTGGCCGCGCTCGTCGGTCACACGAAGAAAGTCGGATTCGTCGGCGGAATGGACATCCCGCTCATTCACAAGTTCGAGGCGGGCTATCGCGCGGGTGTGAAAAAGGTGTGTCCCGACTGTCAGGTCATCGCCCAATACGCGGGCGTCACACCCGACGCGTTCAAGAATCCTGGCAAGGGTAAGGAGCTGGCGCTCAGCCAATACAACCAGGGTGTCGAAGTAATCTTCCACGCCGCCGGTTCCACGGGGCAGGGCGTCTTCGAAGCCGCGCGCGCGACCAACAAGCTCGCGATCGGAGTCGACTCCGATCAGAACGACGAGGCGCCGGGACACGTCCTCACATCCATGGTGAAAGGTGTGAACACGGCGACATTCGACGCGATTCGCAGGGTACAGAGCCACACCTTCAAGGGCGGGATCTATTCGTTCGGACTGAAGGAGGGCGGCGTCGGCTATATCTACGATAAACGGAACCGCGGGCTCATTCCGGACAGTGTGCACGCGCGCGTCGAGGAGCTGAAGCAGGAGATAATTGCTGGACGCATCAAGGTGCCCAGCGAACGATGAGTAGCGGGCCAGCGACGACCGATGCCGCTGCTTGGGGACAGACTTCTGCAGTCCCGGCAATTCGAATGGTCGGGATCGACAAGTCGTTCGGGCCCATCCGTGCAAATCGGGGCGCATCTCTTGAGGTGATGCCGGGTGAGATCCACGCCCTGGTCGGAGAGAACGGCGCCGGTAAATCGACGTTGATGCGGATACTCGGCGGCCTCATGAAACCCGATGCCGGGCGCGTCGAGGTGAATGGGCGCGACGTGACGGGCTGGTCCACCAGCGATGCGATTACCGCCGCCATCGGCATCGTCCACCAGCACTTCATGTTGGTGCCGACCCTGACGGTCGCGGAGAATCTCGTGCTGGGGTGCGAGCCCAAAACGAGATTCGTGGTTCTCGATTACAAGCGCGCCGCCGATGAAGTGCGCAAACTCTCCAACGAGACGGGACTGGTGATCGCGCCGGACAGACTCGTCTCGGATCTCTCTGTTGGCGAAGCGCAGCGCGTCGAGATTCTCAAGGTGCTTTTCCGCGGAGCAAAGATCCTCGTTCTCGACGAGCCCACCGCGGTACTCTCTCCACCGGAAGTGCGAGAGCTGTGGGCGGTGCTGCGCAGATTGCGCGACAATGGAGCGACGATCGTTCTGATCACCCACCGTCTCGACGAAGTCGTGGACCTCTCCGACACGATTACGGTCATGCGCGCCGGTCAGACGGTAGCGCGCATCAAGACTTCGGAGACTACGCCCGCCGAGATAGCGCGCGCGATGGTTGGACGAGAGGTGTCTCTTTCGGCGGGCAAACGAGTTCAACCGATCGCCCGACCGTCTGGTCCGCAGCCGGATCAGGGCCTGGAAGTAAGAAACCTCAATGTCACCAGCGTGCGCGGGATTCGGGTCGTCGACGGCGTGAGCTTCAGCGTGAAGCCGGGCGAAGTGCTCGGCATTGCGGGTGTCGAAGGCAACGGTCAGACCGAGCTCGTCGAGGCACTCGCCGGCTTGAGAACGGTTCTGAGCGGCGACATCCTGATCGATGGCGTCGACATCACCCGTCGTAACGTGGCGGCACGACACGATGCCGGACTTTCGCACATCCCCGAGGATCGGCATCGTCGCGGGCTGATCCTCGAGTACACCGTCGCCGACAACCTGATACTCGGCGTCCAGAAGTATTTCGCGAAGAGAGGCGTGATCGACAAGGATCGCGTGATGGAGAATGCGCTCGAGGAGATCTCCGCCTTCGACATCAGACCCGGAAATCCGCTTCTCGCCGCACGAGCGCTGTCCGGCGGCAACCAGCAGAAGGTCGTCGTAGCGCGGGAAATGGGGCGCAGCTTCTCCGTTCTGCTCGCATCGCAGCCGACTCGCGGCGTTGACGTCGGCGCCATCGAGTTCATCCACCGACAGCTGCTCGAAGCTCGATCGAAAGGCAAGGCAATTCTTCTGGTGAGCGCGGAGCTCAATGAAGTGCTCGCGTTGTCGGATCGCATCGCTGTCATGTATCGCGGCAAGTTCGCCGTTGTGATGCCTGCATCTGGGGCCAGCGAAGAAGTGCTCGGCGAATACATGATCGGCACCAAGAAAGGAAACGTCGCGTGAGCGCTTCGTCGGTGGTTGGAAGTGAGCGGCCGACCGTTTCCGGGACTCCCTGGCGCGAGCGCGCCGAAGAAGCGCTCATTCCACCACTCGTCGCACTCCTCGTCGCGCTGATCTGCGGCGACCTTCTGATTCTGAGCTACGGACAATCGCCAGCCGTTGTCTATCGTTTGCTCCTCGAAGGAACCTGGGGAAACGCTTACGGATTCGGCCAGGTTCTCTACAAGGCGACGACGCTCTCTTTCACTGGTCTGGCTGTCTCGTTTGGTTTGCGCGCCGGATTGTTCAACATCGGAGGTGAGAGCCAGCTCGCCGCCGGAGGATTCGCCGCCGCGCTGACAGGTCTCGTGCTTCCTGGCGCAACCCCGCTTGTCGTTGCGCTCATGCTCTGCATGATCGCGGCTGGATGCGCCGGTGGCGTGGTCGGCGCGGTGCCCGCTTATCTCAAAACGAAATTCGGAGCGCACGAGGTGATCGTGACGATCATGCTCAACTTCGTCGTGCTCGCGCTGCTCAACTGGTTCATCGCCGGGCATCTGCACGTGCCCGAGACTCTCCACACTCCGGAAATCCACGCCGGAGTTCTCCCTCGCCTCGCTGACATCAATCCGGGATTCCACGGCTCCGCCGCGAATCTCTCTCTGATCGTGGCACTTCTAGTTGCAGTAGCAGTCTGGTTTTACCTGTTTCGCGCGCGCGGAGGATACGAGCTGCGCGCGGTTGGATTGCAGCCCCAGGCGGCGGAGTACGGGGGAATAAACGTCGGACGCGTGTGGATGAAGGCGCTCACCTTCTCGGGAGTCATCGCCGGAATGGGTGGCATCAACTACGTGCTCGGCTACAAGCACTACTATGAAGATGGATTTGCGAGCGGCGCCGGCTTCCTCGGCATCGCCGTCGCGCTCGTTGGCAGAAACCATCCGATCGGTGTTTTGCTCGCCGCGTTTTTCTTTGCGACACTCTCGCAGGGCGGCCTGGCGATCCACGCCTTCGTACCGAAGCAGATGATGGACGTGCTGCAGGGCGTCGTCATCATCGCGGTCGCGACTTCGGTGCCTGAAGTACGAAGGATATTGCGCGGTGCCCGCAAACTGAGCGACGCGTGAACCCGCTTTCCTTCCTGACCCAGATGATCCGCATCGCGATCCCTTATCTCTTCGCGGCAAGCGGCGGAGTGGTAGCCGAGCGGTCGGGAATCGTGAGTCTCACGCTCGAAGGGTTCATGTTGGGCGGCGCCTTCGCGGCTGTCGTCGGCACTCACTACTCGGGAAGTCCGTGGATCGGGGTGCTGAGCGGCATACTCGGCGGACTCGTATTCGCGCTCATCCACGCGATCACCACGATCCGCTATCGTGCCGATCAGGTCGTCGTTGGCGTCGCGATCAATCTTCTCGCCATCGGTGTCACCCGATTTTTCCTCAAGCTCCTGTTCGCCAGCTCGTCCAACTCGCCGAGGGTGCCGGGGTTCGGTGGTAATATCAAAGCAGGTGGATTCGACAACCCTCTTCTCTGGATGGGGCTCCTGGTAGCACCGCTGGTCGCGTTCGTGATTTACAGGACGCCATTCGGCTTGCGTGTGCGCGCCGCTGGTGAGCATCCCGAAGCCGCGGAGAGCGTCGGTGTGAGCGTGACGCGCGTCCGATATCTCGCGGTAGCGATTTCAGGGATTCTCGCCGGCTTGGGTGGAGTCTATCTCGCGCTCGATCAGCATCAGTTCACCGATCAAATGACTGCGGGCCGTGGATTCATCGCCATCTCGGCCGTGATCTTCGGCCGGTGGAGTCCGATTCGTGCCGCGCTCGCCTGTCTGCTGTTTGCGGCGGCCGAGACGCTGCAGATACAATTGCAGGGCAGTCATGCGATCCCATCGCAGTTCATCGAGATGATTCCGTACCTGCTCACCATCATCGCCCTCGCGGGAGTCGTCGGCAGAGCCGTCCCTCCCGCCGCGCTCGGCAAGACGGAGGATTAGGTGGCCTCGCCTCTGCGCGGGAGAGCCTCTGCCGTGACCGGACGGGTGTCGAAGGTCGCGAGCGGAAAGTTGTTCGTGCTGATCATCACGAACTTCGTGGACATGGTGGGATTGTTGATGATCATCCCGCTGATGCCCTTCTACGCGCGCGAGATGGGAGGTGGGGCGCTCGTCGTCGCGATACTCATGGGCGCCTTCACCGCTGCGCAGCTGCTGAGCGCTCCGCTGTGGGGGAGATTCTCCGATCGTTACGGCAGGCGACCGGCTCTTCTCGTGGGACTGACGGCATCGTGCATTGCGTACGTGGTGTTCGCGTATGCGACATCGATCTGGCTGCTGCTGCTCTCGCGCGTCGTTCAAGGCGCGGGTGGTGGCACGGTGGGCGTCATTCAGGCGTACGTCGCGGATTCTGTCGAGCCTGACAATCGCGCCAAGGCGCTCGGTTGGCTTTCTGCCGCGACGAACGTCGGCGTGGCGATCGGACCAGCCATCGGTGGCGTCGCATTGAAGTTCGGTAGAAGCGGGCCGGGCCTCGCGGCCGCGAGTCTGTGTCTGGTGAACATCATCTTCGCCTGGCGATTCCTGCGCGAGTCACGCGACATGACTGAGGCGCACGAGAAGAAACCGAGAGCATCGCGGACCGTAATCGCTCACGTCATCGCTCACCCGAATGACCCGGCTGCGCGCCTGATCTGGATTTACGCGATAGCGATGGGCGCGTTCTCGGGATTGATGGCGATCCTGGCACTATTTCTCGCCGACAGGTTTGGCGTCGGAAAAGACAAGATCTGGATCTTCTACACCTACGTCGGAGTGATCGCGGTCGTCACGCGCGCCGGAATTCTGGGGAAGATGGTAGATCGATACGGTGAGGCACAGCTGTCGCGCGTTGGTCTCGCACTTCTCGCGACCGGCCTGGCGACGCTTCCTCTCGTGCGCGGATATCCGATGCTGGCCCTCTCGGTGGCGCTCATCCCACTCGGGACTGCGTTCACTTTCCCGTGCGTGACGTCGATGTTGTCGCGGGTGATCTCCAGCAGGGAGCGCGGCCTCTACATGGGAGTGCAGCAGACATTCGGCGGATTGTCGCGCGTGATCATCCCGCTATGGGCCGGTTTTTCCTACGATCATTTCGGGAAGACGGTGCCAATGTTCACATCGGCTGCATTGGTACTCGGCACGATGGTGCTCGGTTACGGTATCGACGACGGCAGGAAGGCACCGGTGCCAGCTACTTCACCCTAAGCGCCCCCGCTCAGCCAAGTGCGTCAAGGGCCTTTTCCACTTCCTGGACGTGCCCGGGAACTTTGACCTTGGGAAAGATCCGCGCGACGCGGCCTTTGCGGTCGATGATCACCGTCGTGCGCTCGATCCCCATGTACTTGCGTCCGTACATGGATTTCTCCTTCCAGACGCCGAACGCGTCGGCGACCTTGTGACCCTCGTCCGATAGAAGTCGATATGGCAGCTCGTATTGCGTTTTGAACTTGCGATGTGACTCCAGGCTGTCCGGGCTTATTCCGACGACCACCGCGTCGACCTTACCGAATCGGGGAAACGCGTCGCGAAAATCACACGCTTCCCTGGTGCAGCCGCTTGTGTTGTCCTTGGGATAGAAGAACACAATCACGTTCTGCCCAGCGAGGGAATCGCGAGACACGATAGTTCCGTCGTCGGCCTCGAGCGAAAAGTTGGGTGCCTTATCGCCTTCGCTGATCACCGCAGCGCTCAGACCTGTTCCTCGAGGAGCGCGATGCAGTGCGCTGCCAGACCAGCCGTGTCGAATTCGGCTCCGTCCTCCGATCGCCACACACAATCGTCCAGCGGTGCCTCGATCGGCCGGAGGACCAGCTCCTTCAGAATCTTG
>JALYZH010000127.1 GCA_030948945.1 Gemmatimonadota bacterium
TGCTCGTCGCGAGTGGGCTGCTGATGGCGTACCAGCGCCGACTTGGCATGATCGGATTTCTAATCGCCGGCATCATCGGCCTCTGGATGATCTTGACGATCTTCATTCAGGACAGAAGAAGCAGGCGGCGCAAAGGAAAGTCGTAGGCGGAACGTTTGCGCCGGAATCACCGCAACGGGTCAATCCCAGCGCAGCACGATCTTCCCGAATGTCTCGTTCGATTCCATCAGCTCGTGAGCGGCACGAATCTCCGCGAATGAAAACACACGATCGACGATCGGGCGCAGACGCCCTCTCTCGAAGAGTGGAATAATCCGCTCCGAGAATTCGCGGGCGAGCGTGATCTTTTCTTCGATCGGGCGCGCGCGCAGCACGGTGCCCACGATGGTCAGCCTCTTTCGGAGCAGCGTTCCCATGTTGAGCTGTCCCTGCGCGCCTGCCGTCAGTCCGACCACGACCATTCTACCGCGCTGCGTCAGCAATCGGAGATTCGCGTCGAGATAGCTTGCCCCGACCAAATCGAGAATCACGTGAACTCGGTCGACACCTATCGATCTTTCTACCTGGGTAACCCAGTTTTCGCGCGAAGTATCTATCCCGATCCCGAGGCCAAGCTCCTTGGTCCGCTCGAGCTTGTCGGGCGACCGCGAGGTACCGATCGGCGTGGCACCCGCTACGAGCGCGAGCTGAAGCGCCGCCGTCCCCACTCCGCTCGCGACTGCGTGGATCAGCACCGTCTCGCCACTGGCCAACTTGACCTGGCGAAAGAGCGCGTCGTAGGCGGTCAGGAACACCTCCGGTACAGCAGCTGCCTCCTCCCATGAGAATTTGGTCGGTGCCGGCATAGCCTCCCGCTCGTGGACGCAGAGATACTCCGCGTGACCGCCGCCGCCGACAATACCCATCACTCGATCGCCAACCTTCCAGAGGAACGTTGCGGCGCCGAGCGCGTCGACCTCTCCCGCGTATTCCATCCCGCTGATGTCCGCGGGCACGCCCGGGGGGACGGGATAGTTTCCTTCCCGCTGCATGAGATCGGCTCGATTCAGCGCGGATCCTTTCACGCGGACGCGAATCTGCCCGACGCCGGGCTCGGGCACCGGACGCTCCTCGAGCCTCAGAACCTCCGGTCCGCCCGGTTTGGTGATGATGATCGCCTTCAACGGAGCCGACCTTTCGTCTAACGCAGTCGAATTAACGGAGCTTCTTTCCGCTCTCGTCCCAGACCTCGACCGTCCCGAGATTCCGTGCCCTGATTGGCGCTTCGATCTTGGAGAGATCTCCGGCAACCACAACGATCACGTTGTCGGGTGTCAGCTTGCTGGCGCCGACGCGCTTCACATCATCCGGCGTCACCCCGGATAACCGCTCGCGGTACGTCGTGTAGAAATCGAGCGGCAGTCCCCAGATAATCAGGCTCTGCAAACTCGCCGACAGACCCTGAACGCTCTGCACCGAGTTGGGAAATCCGGACACGAGGTTGTTGACCATGCCTTGCAGCTCGGATGCGGGCACGGGCTCGGTCGCGATTCGGCGGTATTCGCCGATCGCCTCGACCAGCGCGGAATCGGTGGCATTCGTCCTCACCTCGGAATCGATGCGAAACGCTCCCGCTCCGGATCTCAAATCGAGGCCCGTGAACGCGCCGTAGGTGTAGCCGTGCTTCTCGCGCAGATTCATGTTCATCCGTGAGCTGAATCCACCGCCGAGGACGTGATTCAGGGCGACCATGGTGATGTAATCCGGGTCGGTCGCCCTGAAGCCAGCCTGCCCGACGATGATCGACGACTGAACCGAACCAGGCCGGTCGACGAGAATTACTCTCGTCCCCGCGCTCGGACGAGTCGGATTCGTCACGGCTGGCAATGGCGCGCGGCTCGACGTCCATCCGCGGAATGCCTCCTGCGCGACCGATCTCGCCTCTGCGGGACCAATATCCCCCACGAGCAAGAGGGTGGCCGCCGACGGCGCGTACATCGCTCGATGCCAGTTCACGACGTCGTCGCGGGTGAGCGCGCCCACCGTGGAGAGATTACCGCTCGCTGGACGCGAGAATGGAGCGGTGCTGTCGAAGGCAGCCCGGATGAACGCATCCGACGCGAGTCCCGACGTCCGCGCGTGATTCTGCTGATAGGCGGCCAGAGCCTGGTTCTTCACGCGACGGAATTCGTTCGCTGGAAGGCTGGGGGCAATTACTGTTTTCGCCGCCAGTGACATCGCCTGCGGGAACACAGTCTTGAGCGCGACGACGTCTGCGAACGAAGTGCTGAAGCCGGCGCCCGTGCTGTACTGCGCGCCAAGCGCATTCATCGCCCGGGCGATGTCGGCGCCGGACATGGTGCCGGTGCCCTCCGAAAGGAGGCCCCCGGTGAGTGAAGCAAGCCCACTCTTGTTCGCCGGCTCGCGCATCGCTCCCGCATCGATCATCAGCCTGCCCTCGACGACCGGCAGCGTGTGCTTCTCGACGAGAATTACTTTCAGGCCATTGTCGAGCGTGAACTGTTCCACCGCCGGAAAGACGTACGGTCGGAGAGCGCTCGGCGGCGGCGGCTGAACGGTCTGGGCATTGCCCGCACCCGATGCAAACGTCAGGGCAAGCGCAAGAGATGCAGCCAGCCCTCTATTGGAAATCATTGCGCCATGCATTACGGCATCCTCGTCGAAGAGGTGTGGGCTGCTTTCCTGGCGGGAACGTAAACGAGGATCGCGCGGTTCTTGGGAATCAGACGCTCGCGCGCCAGCTCATTGAGATCCGCAACCGTAACGCGGTCGAACTCCCCGAGCACCTTGTTGACGTGATTGGGATCCCGGAAGAATGTCCATCCTTCCGCCAGGCGATCCGCCCGACCGCCGAACCCGCCGGTGGTCTGCAGCCCGTCGACGAACGTGAAGCGCTCCGTTGCGCGCGCGCGGTCCAACTCCGGCTGCGTGAACGACGAAAGACCGGCCAGCTCCGCCAGCAACGCCCTCTCCAGGGAGTCGGGATTGCTGCCTGGCTTTCCGGTCGCGTTGAAGACCAGCATGTCCGCGCCGTCGGCGAGCCCGAAGTTGAGGCCGGTCACGTTGGTCGCAACCTGCTGTCTCCGCACCAATGCGTCGTACAGGCGAGACGAGTTGCCGCTGCCAATGATGTCGCCGAGCAGGGTCACGGCTGCCGCGCGGGGGTCCTTCGCTGAGGGCATCCGGTACGCCACGTAGATCGCCGGGGCCGGCGCCTGGGCGTCCTGAACCACGATTCGCTGCTCGTACCCGACGATCGTCGGCACTCGCATGTTCGCCAGCGCCGGTGCCGAGGGGCCGCGCGCGATGGGTCCGAAATACTGTCGAACCATAGCCTTGGCCTGCGGGATATCGATGTCACCGGCAACGACGAGCACCGCGTTGTTCGGCGCGTAGTAAGTGTTGAAGAAATTTCTGACGTCGGTAACGGACGCGTTGGAGAGATCCGTCATCGACCCGATGATCGAGTGATGATACGGATGGCCTTCGGGAAACAGCAGCTCTTCGGTTTTCTCGACCCACGTGCCATAGGGCTGGTTGTCGACGCTCTGCCGGCGCTCGTTCTTCACCACCTCGCGTTGGTTATCGAGCTTTTCTTTGGTGAGCGTCTGCGTCAGCGTGCCCATGCGATCTGACTCGAGCCACAGCGCGAGCTCGAGCTGGTTCGATGGAATCTGCTCGAAGTAGTTCGTCCGGTCCCAGCTGGTCGTACCGTTGATATCGTTTCCAGCTCGACCACCGGCAGCTTCGAGAAGGACCCAGTGCTGCCCGTCCGCGACGTTCTTGGATCCCTTGAACATCATGTGCTCGAATAGATGGGCAAAGCCGGTCTTTCCCGGCTGCTCCATCTTGGATCCGACGTTATACCATAGAAGTACAGCGGCCACGGGCGTCGAGTGGTCCACGTGATAGAGGACCGTCAAGCCGTTGGGCAGCGTCTCCTTGGTGTAATCGATGCGCAGCTCGGGACTCTTTCCCGGCTGCGCCGTCCTACGCAACTGGGCACCTGCAGTGCCGGCCGCAAGGAAAAACAGAGAGACCGCAAGGTAGCGGAGTCTCATTCGACCTCCATGAGATTTTGGGGTACCGACCGCTGGACGGGAGCGTACGGCATTGACCCCTAAAATAGGGGGAAACGGATGCGGCGTCGAGATTGAAAACCGGCTCTTAACGTTTCAATCCGTACGCAGAGATTTACTCGTAGCGCAGGGACTGAATCGGATCCAATCCTGCAGCCCGCCGTGCTGGCCAGACCCCGAACAGGATCCCCACGAATCCGGAAAAGAAAAACGCCAGCAGAATCGACGACGGGGCGACCGAGGTATTGAAGTTTCCGAACTTCGCCAGCGCGAACGCGGCCGCCCAGCCAAATAAAATTCCCCCGACACCACCGAGAAGACAGAGCACGACGGCCTCGATGAGGAACTGGAGCAGGATGTTCTTCGGGGTCGCGCCCAGTGCCTTCCTCACGCCGATCTCGCGAGTGCGCTCGGTCACCGACACCAGCATGATGTTCATGATGCCGATTCCTCCGACCAGCAGACTGACCGCGGCAATCCCGGACAACAGGAAGGTGAAGATTTGCGTCGTCTCGCCGAGGGTATTCAGGAAGTCAGCCTGGTTGCGGATCTGGAAATCGTCCGGAACCCCGACGCGCAGCCGGTGCAATCGCCGGAGCGTCTTCTGGATCTCCGCCATCGCATTGGGAATTTCAGCCTCTGAGGAGGCGAGCACCCCGATCTGCCTCAGCCTGTCGCTGCCAAAGACGCGGAACTGCGCGGTCGTAATTGGGATGAGAACCTGATCATCTGGATTTCCGAATCCGCCGCTGCTCCCCTTGCTGGCGAGCACTCCGACAACCTGAAACAGGAACCCGCCGATTCGAACGTTCTGCCCGATGAGACTCGCGGCAGGGACACCAAGGTTGTCCGGTATCGCGGCGCCGAGTACCGCCACACGCCGACTGGCACGATCGTCGCCTTCGCTGAACATCTTCCCCTGCCCCATCGTGTACTTGCGCACATCGAGATAGTTCGGGGTCGTGCCGAGCACCGTGGTGTTGGTGTTGGTATTCAGGTATTGCACCTGGAGCTGCTTCTGCATCTCGGGCTCCACCGCCGCTATCGCCGGCCCGGCGGAATCGAGCGCTCTGGCATCCGCCACTTTCATCGGCGCGCGATCATTGCCTGACGACACGCCACCCGGCGCGAAGATTTGTCCGGGCTGCACGGTCAGGAGCGTCGTACCCAGCGCCGAGATCCGCGCGTTCACCGATTGCTGCGCTCCGCGTCCCAGCGCGACCACCGCTATGACGGCGCCTACGCCGATGACGACGCCAAGCATCGTCAGGAACGAGCGCAGCTTGTTGGCTCGCAGTGCGCCGAGCGCGACACCGATCGTTTCGCCGAGCAACATGTGACTACCTCCTGGAGCGACGGACGCCGGTCACGGCCCGCCGCCACCTCGCCCACCGCCGCCGCCACCGGTACCACCGGCCGCCGGCGTTGTCTGTTGTTGAAGCCCACCGCCCGTTCCAGCTCTCACCCGCGCCTGAACCTGCTCGCGCTGCGCCTGCAGAACGGCCGGCCCGAGGAGCGCGACTTGCTCGCCGAGCTTGAGACCGTTCAAGACTTCGGTGTAGTCGAAATCGCTGATTCCGACCCTTACCGCCCTCGGCGAGAATTTGCCGTTTTGTTTCACGAAGGCGATCATCGCGCCACCGCCCCCACCGCCGCCCGTCCCTCCACCGCCGCCGCCGGCTCCCCCACCTTGACGAGAGAATCCGCCCCTTCGACCCGTGGACGACGCTGCGCCGCCGCCTGCTCCTCCGGACCGCCGGCCAGTGGTATCCCCGCCGCCGAGCGATGACGGAGTCGAGGAGGCCGTTCCGCCTCCGCCGCCACCACCACGAGCCTGACGCGCGGCTGCGAGCGCCGCCTTGATCGAGTCAGGGCTCACCCCAAGTACCGATGCCACCGTCGCCGCATCTCGCGCGTTCCGGATCGCATCGCTGGGAACAGCGAGCACGTTATCGTGACGCGCGACTTCCATGGTCACCTGACCGTTCATTCCGGGCTTGAGTGCGCCGTCCAAATTGTTGAGACTGACCAGCACGGGGAACATTGTCACGCTTGACTGCACGACCGCCGAAGGCTCGACCTGTTCCACGATTCCGACGAACCTGCGATTGGGGAACGCGTCGACCGTCACAGTTGCCACCTGACCAGCCTTCACGTTGCCGATGTCGGTCTCGTTGACGAAGGCGCGCATTCGCACCTTCGACAGATCCGCCATCCTGAGAATGGTCGTACCGCCACTCGCCGACGACGTTGCCGAGGTAATCACCATTCCCAGCGACACCGGCTTCTCGATTATGGTGCCGTTCGTGGGTGCGGTTACCGTCGCGTCTGCCAGTCTGAGCTTCGCGATCGACAGATTCGTGCGCGCCTTTATCAACGCGGCGTCGGCATTGGCGAACGCCAGCGTCGCTGCGTCCATCTCCTGCGCCGTTATGATTTTCTGCTTGAAAAGCTCAGAGGATCGATTGCGCTGCGCGAGCGCGGTCGATCTCGAAACCGTCGCCGAGCTGACGTCGGCCGCCGCCTGATCGTACTGATTCTGCACGTCGCGCGGATCGATCTGCACCAGCAGATCGCCAGCCTTCACGTTCGCTCCGATGTCCACCGGCATCCGGATAATCGTTCCGGACGCCTTGGACTTCACCTCCACGATATTCACCGGCTCGACGGTTCCGTTCGCCTGAACGGTGAGCACGATGCTGCGCCGCTCCACCGGTGCCGTCTCGATCGTAAGGGTGGAAGTGGCCTTGTTCGCGCACGCTCCCACGCCAGCCACGATCGCCGCGAGGAAAAGTTTTCCGAACGTGTTCCGAAGGAACGAATGGTCCTTTCTTGATTTCATGTTCCTGCTGGAAGGCTCACGATCGCTCGTCACCTGAGCTCCTGCCCGACGAGCGCCTCGAGCTGAGCTCGCGCGATTCGATAGTCGTACCGGGCCTGAATCAGTGCCTGTTGCGCCTGAGCCAAAGCCGCCTGCGACGTAATCAGATCGAGAAACGTCGACGCCCCGATGTTGTAGCGCTGTTGCTGCACGCGAACATCCTCCTCGGCAGCCGCGACCGACGCGACCTGTACCGCCACCCGCTGGGAAGCGCTGCGCAAGGCGCCAATGTTCTGCGTGAGAGTCTCCTGCGCGGCCAACTGTGTGTCACGCAGCGAGACCTCCGCATTCACCTGCGCCACCCTGGCCCGCACAACCTGTTCCTCGCGCTGGAAGTTATTGAAGACAGGATACGAGAGTGAGAATGACAGCCTTCCGTTGTACGCGTAGCTGCCACCGCCGACCCCGAAGCGCGGATCGGTACCGCTGCCGGTGCGCGAATAGCTCGCGCTCAACGACGGGAGATAAGTCGATTTCGAGGCCTTCGTCTGTTCTTCTGCCGCTTCGACATTCGCCTGCGCCTGCTGCACGGCGGGTCCGTGTTTCGCCAGAGCGGCGAGCTGCGCACTATCGGGCAGCGCCCCCATGTTGTCCTGTACCGACGTGGGGTCAGCAGTAACCGGCACCTCCGAGCCAACCAATCGCGTGAGAGCCGCGTCCGCCGCTTCCTTATTGCTCTGCGCTGTGATCAGGGCGAGCTGCGCGTTGCCGATCTGGATCACGCCGCGCAACGAATCCGACATGGTGGCAACGCCGGCACGAACCTTCGCCACTGAAGTCTTGAACTGTTCGGTTGCCTGAGCCATCTGGTACTGCGCGGCGTCACGACTCTCGATTGCCGCGAGCGCGGCGTAGTACTGCTGCTTCATTTGGAGCGCGACGTTGTATTTCACCACGACGCGATTTGCCTCGGCAGCCGCGATCTCGTATTTCGCGGTTCGGAGGTTGTAGAGTCGCTGACCTCCGTCGAATAGAGTCATGTTGAGGGAAAGGCCCGTGCTGTTGGTGGGCGCCCCGGCGATGGCGACCGTTTCCCCATTCTGGTTGACGCGCGTCTGTCCGCCTCCGAACTGAATCACTCTGCCGGCCGTGAGTGTAGCGCTCGGAAGAATCGCGCCGATCGCGGATACTTTCGCCGCCCTGCTCGTTCTTTCGACGCCTTCGGCCTGGATTGCCGCCGGCGCATTGTGCTCCGCCATGCGGATCGCCTCGTCGAGCGAAATCTTCCGTGCGCTGTCCGGGGCGCGATTCAGCCCCGGCTGAAGACCGGGCCGGAGTATCTGAGCGCCTGCTACCGCCCCCATACCGAAGGACAGCGCGAGAGCAATGGCCGGGAGTAGTCTCATCGGCCTCTCTTTGATGTAAGACATGTGACTGCGAGCTGGATCAGTTTCGTCAACAAAAAAAGGACCGCACCGATTGCGGCCCTTCAATAACTACGCCCAAACCGCTCGTAGTGCTGAGAACTGTGCCCGATTACCGGCCGGCTGCGGCCAGCATTCTGCTCCTCAATGTCGCCAGCCGGCGGCGCACCGAGCCGTCCATAACCGTGTCGCCGACCTTTACGATCACGCCACCCAGGATCGAAGGGTTGATCGAGATATGCGGCACCACGCGCTTCCCGAACAGCCGCGAAAGCTGGCGTGTGAGGGCGTCCTTCTCCGGTTCGCCCGGATCACGGGCGACGATAACGTTGGCGTGGACGCGGTCTTCCGACTCGTCGATGAGCGCGCGGTACTCCAGAGCGATCGCAGGTATGACCATCTGCCGCCGCTTCATGATCACGGTTTCGAGGAAACGCAGGAACAGCGGTGGAACCCGCTTGCCCAGGGCCTTCTCCAGGATCTCGATCTTCCGGGAGGCGGCGAGCTTGGGCGATTCGAGAAAGGTCTTGAGCGTACGATCTTCCTGCATCGCTGCGGCAACGGCCTCGATGAGTGCTCCCCACTCCTCCTGCTGTCCCTCCCTCCTGGCCAGGGTCAGCAGCGTGTCGGCGTAATTCCGGCCGATGGTAGCGTCGTTCATCCGCGCTTCTTCTCGGCGACGGGAATCGAAGAGAGAAAGCTCTCTACGATCTTCCGGTTGGACTGGTCGTCCAGATTCTTCTCGATCACCTTGCTCGCGCCGGCAATCGCGAGCTCGATTGCCTCGCGCCTCAGCTCGGCGATCGCGTTTTCTTTCTCCAGCTCGATCTCGCGTCTCGCCCGCTCGAGCATCGCCTGCTGCTGCTGATGCGTCTCCTCGATCATCTGGGCGCGAAGCTTTTCTCCGATCTGGCGCCCCTCGACGATGATCTTTTGGGCCTCTACCCGGGCCGCCTCGATCTGCTTCTGCTGCTCGGCCAGTGCGCGCGCGGCTTCCTCACGATCACGCTTTGCTCCTTCGATCGCCTCTTCGAGCGCCTTCTCGCGCGCCTCGACCGCGGCCGTGATCTTGGGAAAGACCAGCTTGCCGAGAATCGCGAATAGAATCAGGAATACCACCAGCGTCCAGAACATGAGCCCGCCGTTGGGCGAAAGAAGATCGCCCGACTGTGCGGATTCTTCGGGAGCGGCGTGTTGCAGAAGTGCGAAAATGAAATTCGTCATAAAGAGATGACCGTGTGTCTGCGGGCTGGAACCGCGGTGCGGAATGAGCGCCGCGGTTCCAGCCCGTCTGCGACTAGAACTTGAACTTGCCCTGAATCAGGAACGAGATGACGACCGCGAACAGCGCGACTCCTTCGATGAGCGCCGCGAAAATGATCGCGCCTGTCTGAATGCGTCCCGCCATCTCCGGCTGACGCGCCATTCCGTCCATTGCCTGCCCTGCGAGACGTCCGATACCGATGCCCGCGCCGATTACGGCGAGACCCGCGCCAATGCCGGCGCCGAGCATGCCCCACGCGCCCGTGTACTCGCGGGTGAAAGTGGCTGCGGCCTGAAGCAGCGGAAACATGGCTACCATTTTGTCTTCCCCTTCATCAAACGTGATATGTCATGCTCGCGACTTTGTCGCTGTCCGTCAGCGGGACTCTTCATCCCAACGGACTTCTCCAGCCCGCTCGGCCGGATACCTACGCGAAGTTGAGCAAGCCTCGCGTTTAGTGTCCCCCTTCGCGAATCAGTCCAATGAACACACTGGAGAGAAGCGTGAAGATGAACGCCTGCAGAAATGCGACGAACAACTCGAGGAGCGAAATGCCGAGAGCCATGGCGATCGGCACCGGCACCAGGATCCAGGTGGCAAACGTGAATATGAGGCTGAGGAGTGCCAGCAGGACGACGTGGCCTGAGACCATGTTGGCGAAGAGACGGATCGCGAGGGCGAACGGCTTGGTGAACTTTCCGATGATCTCGATCGGCGTCAGGATGAACGTGATCGGAAGCTTCATCGCCAGCGACATGTCATGCGGCCAGAAGACGATCGTGTTGATGTAGCCCCAGCCCTGCGCTTTCATCCCCGCTATCTCGATCACGACGAAGGTCACCATCGCCAGCGTCGCGGTGACGGAGATGTTTCCGGTTGCCGTGGCGCCGTACGGAACCAGCCCGAGCAGGTTCGCGAACAGAATGAAGAAGAACAGCGTGAGGAGATACGGTACGTAGCCGTTGCCGTGAGCGCCGACGTTGGGAAGCACGACTTCGTTGCGCAGGTACAGCACCAGCGCCTCCAGCCCGTTCCCGAATCCGCTCGGAGCTTTTCCTTCGCGAGTTCTGCGGTTGTGCGCGCGGAGCGCCACCAGAGTCGTGGCAATGCAGAGGAGCGCCGCGATCCACAGCATGACGACGTGCCTGGTCGGCGAGATGTCGAGCGCGAAGCGTCCGATGTGAATCGGATTCCAGTGGGGAAGCTCGTACTCGCACACGAATCCCGACTTGAAGCACGGATAGTCGAGCGTGCGCGAGTCGGTGATGTGCGGCGTGATGAAGTCTTTTTGGTCAGCGATCATACTCGAGCAGCAGCGGTTCGGCCATCATCGTCATGAAGAAAAAAGTCACCAGACTCACCAGCGCCGCATCGAGCGAGAGGAAAGTCACCCTCGCGAGCGGCGCGTACAGCACCAGCACCAACAATCTGAATACCGCGCCAATCGACCACCGAACCAGAAGCTCGCCTGGCGCTCCCTTTCCGGCGCGTGCCGGGCGTAGCAACGCGTAAGAGCCGAGCTGTACTGCGAAAGCCAGTCCAGCGCTCAGGAGGATCGCCTGATGCTCGCTCACCGTCGTGAAGACCTGCCGCAGAACCACCACTGCGATGATGATGAGAGCTGCCGAGACACCTGCGAACAATCCAAGCGCTCTCGCTTCCTTCAACGCTTTCTCTGCTCGTCGTCCCGCCGCTGTACCGCTGTGATCTTGCGGTACATGTTGTAGAACGCCGCTCCGCCGCCGACGAAAACCCCAGCGATCGTGAACAGCCCGTTGGTGCCGACTTTGTTATCGATCCACTGTCCGGCGAAGAGGAAGATGACGATCGCGGCGGCAAACTGAATCCCGACGCCGGCGAAATCGGCGCCCGACAACCCGCCCGAAGGCGGAGTCTTGCGTGGCCCTTTCTCGTCTTCCATTCTCCCGAGAAATTAACCGCTTGTGAAGAATTTCACAAGCTAATTGCAACCCCTTTCCGAAGAGACGCCGAAGATCGCGAGGGCTCGCAAGTCAAAGGCTCACGCGAAGTTAGTCCGGTTACTTAGGTGTTGACCGCTCGTCTTTGGATTGATAAGTTGGGCGTCTCACCTTTGTGTGAGATAGCCCGCCCGCCAATCATCGATGCCGCCCCTATTGAAGTAAATGCATAGCCGACTAGTTCTACCACTACTGTGCGCAGCATCAGTCGCGTTTGCCGCGGCTCCTACCTTCCGCGCTGAAAAACCAATCGCGTCCGCCAAGCACCGCGCCGAGGAGAAAACCGCTCCGATCGTGACGACTTTCGACGTCACGCGCCCGAAGGACGACGCCGAAAAGCTCAAATTCTCCCTGCGTGTGACGAACAACACGTCGAAGATGCTCGAGCTCCGGTTTCCCGATGGACAGACCCACGACTTCATCGTGAAGGACTTCGCCGGCAAGGAAGTCTGGAGATGGAGTGAGGGCCGCATGTTCACCAGCGCAATGCGCAACGAGACGCTCAAGGGAAAGGGCGTGACGGTGTTCGAGGAGAGCTGGACCCCGAGGGATCAGCACGGATCCTTTAGCGCGGTCGCCGTGCTCCGCAGCAACAACTTCCCCATCGAGACCACGGTTCAGTTCGTACTTCCGTAGTCGCAGCCCGCTTCCACAGAAACGAAACGCGCTCTCCCGAGCGCGTTTTTTATTTCGGCGAGACCGTGAGACCGCGCATATCGGGAAAACTTCCCATCACCGCCCATCCGCCGAATCTGTCCGTCACGATCAGCGAGATGTCGTTCACTCCCGCGCGCAACGGTAGGTATACAGCCGCCTGATCGAGCGAAATGAGCCCATCGCGTCGCCGTTCGTAGTCGTACGAGTCATCACGATAGAAAACCGGCTGCCCGTTCAGAAAAAGCGTCACCCGATCGCTGAATCCCAGGTCGAGTCGCCGCATTCCAGCGGCCTGCGCCGTGACGCGGATCCTCGCGACAGCTCCGACGAATCGCTTCACTCCCTGAGGCAGCTTGACATACCGGTGGAGCTCCGCAAATCCGTCGGGCTCGATCGGCACCTTCGTGAAGGTTCTCACCCACTCAGGTGAGATGACCGACAGCGCGCTGTCGGGGGCTGCGAACGGCTCTCCGACGTCCCACGCTCGTATCGTGCCCGGTGCGGGCGTCGGCTCGGGCGGAAGATTCGCGAAGCCGTACGCTACAACGCCCGGGCGAACGACGAGATTTGCGTAGTGCACCGCGGCGCCGCTTCCGGGAGTGCCGGGTGGAACGAACGCGCTGAGCTCGAGATATCCCGAGCGGGGATCCCGCGCGAGGTGTGGCACCACCATGAATGGCTTGACCGTATCACCGAGAAAGAACGCCGCTCGGCGCCCTGAGAGGACAACTCGGAGGTGCTGCCAGATGTTGGGCAGGATTTCCGGAGACGCGGTACCGCGCGGGCCGTAGTACAGCTGCCACGCGCTCTGGCTCTGGTATACCGGCGAGTACTGAACCGCATCGGGCAGCGTCGACTTGTGCGGTCGGAGATAGAACTCCTCATAATCCCCGTCAGTCTGCATCCGGAAATTGACGTAGACGAAGGAGCGCCGGCGCGTCACCATCAGGTCCACATCGATCGTGCCGTCCTCGAGCTGAACGTCACGCCGCTTCGCTGAGCCACTCTCAATGCGCAGCGTCTCGCGTCCGTCGAACGTCTCTATGCGCGTGGAGTCGCCGCCCACCTCCCACCGCTTGTCGGAGAATGAAAGCGGTTGTTGACCGCTGCCCGCGACCGGAGCTGCAAGAGCCGCGATCAGCGCGCACCTCGATATGAGGACTCGGGTCGCTTCTTTCAGCATTCCGTACTCCTGTTGTTGAAGTTGCGCATATCGATTCGTCGATTTTTCAAGCAGCCCGCCGACTTGTCGCAGGGCTCCAGTCGTATGCAGACCACCAATTGGACAGAAACTGATGCGGGCCCGGGTTTCTGCCCGGGCCCGCAAATCAGTTCTCCCTTCAGCTTGGCTACTGCGCCAGGCAAGCCGCGCCGGTTCCGTCCGATGTTGTGTTGGCCGGATCGTTCCGGTTGCGGAGTCCATTCACTCCTGTGTTCGGGACAGGGATGCTGGTGTTGGTCGATTGCTCGTTCGCATCGTAATACAGCCGCCCCGGAATCTTTCCTCCTGCCACCGTGGGAACGAGGTTGGGGGTGCAGGTTCTCTTGTAATCGTTCCATGGCTCTTCGCCGAGCTGGAAATCAACGATGTACTTCTCGATCAAAATCTCGTTGAGAAGCGGCTGACCGGCGACCGCCTCGGCGGGTAAGCCATGATTTGCACGCTCTTCATTCAGTTTGGACAGAGCAGTGGCCTGATCGCCGGTCCTGTAAGCGGCCTCCGCCCAGATCAATGTGTTCTCGTCGTATGTCACGAACGGCTGGTGATACGCCGGATTGTTTCTGACGTCGCTGATCCAGTCTCTGGCGCCGCTCGGCGTATACGAGAAGTAGTTCATCCGGCGCGGATCGTTTCGGGATGCCATCAGAGTGTCGAGTGTGATCCCCGCTCCCAGATCGCCGCCGCGCCCTGCCGGACCGTGAAACTGGTAGTAGAAATTCTGCTCGGCGGGGGTGGCCGTAAACGCTCCAACGTAGTTTCCAGCGTCGCTCTTGATGCCGAGCTGTGCTTCGGCCAGAGCGCTTGCATAAGCGGTAGGTCTCACTTCGGCCGTATGCATGTAGAAACGAGCCTTCAGCGTATGCGCGACGTCGGTCCATAGCGCCGGGTCTCCACCGAACGTCAGGTCCGCTGGGCCTGGGCCGACATCGGTCGCGGCACCGCGATTGATGTTGACTATACCCGCCGAGAGAAGCTTTTGGACCGAATCATAGACTGTCAGCTGGTTGTCGAGCGGCGGATTGGCAATGTCCTGCATCGACTTACTGTACACGAGATCACCGAAGATGTCGGCGCCGGTACCCATGAGCGCGGCCTCCATGATCTGGCCCAGCCCCAGATACATGTTGTCGTTCACCGCCTTGGCACCTGTCTGGAGCTTTCTGATGTCTATCAGTCCGCCCGAGATGTAAAGCGCCTGGTGGGTTCCGTTAGTGGTATTCGGATCCTCGTTGTACGATGCGTCGAGCGCACCGTACTGGTTCGCCAGGCCATGGAGTTGCTGGGTGTAGATTGCCGCGATGCGCGCCGGATCGCCTCCCCAGAACGACCACAGGTTCTCCTGAATTGCGACGAAGTACTGGCTGTTCTTTGCCTTGGACTGATTATTGGGATCAATCGTCTTCTCACCACCGGTGAGGTAGTTTCCGCACGCGCTCATCCCCGCAATCACCAGGAGAGCACGCAGGCCGAGTCGGATCCCGGAACGTTTTGAGTTTGTCACTTCTATGGTCTCCGTCTCGGCCTAGTGGCTGAGGCTGATGGAAATGATGAAGGAGCGGCTCTGCGGGTTGTTGAAGT
>JALYZH010000139.1 GCA_030948945.1 Gemmatimonadota bacterium
AAAAGCAGAACTCCGGCAACAGGAATTGTCACCGGAGTTCCTGCAATCGATTTCACGTCGCTCGAACGATGCGTTTCTACTGGGAAAAAGAGATGCCCGTAAAATTCCAGGAAGGACCGAAGAAATAGATCAAGTCAGCGTCATTGTCGTTTGGTGACATCAGATCTACTACGGCGTACGAAGTCCCGATTTGGAACACGTACATAGGTATGGTCGAGGGAGGGCGCGTGACTGCATCCCTCGCGTGTGAAACAGAATCCATTGATTGACCGGCTCTGGAGCATAGGGTCGAATCGGTTACCAGTGTGATCTGTGCAGATGTAACCAACGGGAGGCTGTGGCCCGTACGCGATGCAGAATGTTCGGGACTCATCATCATGTTGATTACGCGCAGGAAATGGGCTGAGTTGGTGTCAGCGGCGCGGCAACGGGTCTGTGCAGCTCCATGCCCGGGCACCAGAATCAGCACGGCGAAGGCGACTACAGTTCTAGATAAGTATCGCATGACAACACCTTTAGAGTTAATTGTTGGAATGGAACATCAACCTTAGTACTTCTTCACCCACGCACACTTTCTCTGCGCTACCGATCCGCCTGATGGGCGAAACCGCGTTGCGGTAGCCGGGTTGGTTTGCGGGTAATTCAGACGCCATACGAATCCACCATTCGTTATCTGGAAGAACGGCATTCTACTGTGTGCGACGAAGGCGCTATCGCCGCCATCCCCTTTCCAGGTTAGGGTATCTTCCGGAGCCTTCTGGCATAGAGGCGCTGGATTGTATCCGTCGGCCATCATATCACCTGGGTGCCGCGAGCAGGCGGTTGTTCCACCGTCGGGCATTACCGCCATGGAGTTCCAGCCATAAGCAACAGAGTCCTCCTTGGTCGGATGATCATGGACGGCTGCGTATGGGGTCGCCCCTGGAATCGGCGCAGCCGAAGGCGCATATGCCGAATCCGCTAGGTGATAGTGGACTGCGTCGGAAGTTGGATCTTCGTATGGGACGAAAACGTAGCCCCCTCCGTTCGCAAGCCGCCAAATCACACCTCCGCTTTCGTGGCGCGAAAGCTGGCGATTCCAATCCTGCCCAGTCCATCCGGCGGAAGGTGAGGAATCCGCATTCGAGGTGACCAGGACATCGAGGAGATCGCCTCGAATCCGAAAATCGTTCAATGAGTCATCCAATGCTGGTTCTCCGCCGACAAGACATTGTACTGTGATCGTGCTCGTCTGCTCCCAACCTCCGACCCACGCCTTCACAACCAATCTGCCGGATTTGTGCAGGTAGGGTCTGCAGACGAGAATAGGATAGCCACCAGAACACATATTCCCATCGAGGGTGCCGTCGGCCGCGGTGTACACCCACGAGGTAGTTGTCATCGTATCTGTTACGAGCACTCCGCCAATCGGGATTTTCGCCGGATTGGGACCAGTCGTGAATGTCACCTGCTGATAGTCTACGGAGTTGAACGCCACCGCTCGCGGCGATGCAGTTACCGGCACCATCAACGCCGGATATGGCCATACCGTGAATGAGATGTCCGTCAATTCTTGTACATGGCAGGTACCAGTGGTGTGAGGCGGACAGTCGCTGTTGTCCGGCGAGGTAAAGTCCAAGGGGAAGGATCCCTGCCTAATGAACCCCTGCCCCTGAACGAGAAGGGTGTCCCATGCCGCACCTGCCCCGCATGGTCCAAATCCATACGCCATCTGACCGAAAAAAACCTTGGCGTTAAAGTCGCAGCCGTTACGCCCACCTGAGACCCCGGTCGCACCGACGGAGCCGCTGGCCGGAAGTGCGGGAGGATAGGCGGTAAGCATGAACCTCGGGCCGTTTGGCTTGACCACTATCCACGTCGGATAGCGGTAGTTGTGGCCGGTCAGCTCAACGGATGATAGACCCGCAGACGACAGTATATATGCCTGCGGATCCGGCGGCCCCGCGATATTGGCTACGCGCCCCGTTGGCTGAACGATTCGCGCGGCCGGTCCGACGACCTCGCTACAGGCAAGCGCAATAGCAAGAAATCCCGCGCTCGCAATCAAACACTTTTTCGATTTGTGCATGACAGACCCGAGTTGACGTAAGAGTGCGCGTTCTGGCAGACACTTCCGCAAGAACACGAGGACATGCCACCAATAGGTTCGTCAATCCTGGTTGGCGGGCAGCATGTCGGAAATGCCTCTTTTCTTTCACGCACTGTCGTTTTTCTATCACGTTCCTGAGACCGCGGCGGGGCAAGCCCTGCAACGAGTCCTGATTGTTAAAGGCAACGATCGGTCGCGCGATCAACAGCGGTGAAGACCGCTTCTACTGGGAAAGTGCGATGCAGGTAGACTTCCGGGTGGCGCTGAAGAAACAGATCAAATCCCCATCATTATTCGTTTCGGGATATCCCGACTACAGCTCTGCTTGGACAGCGCATGACAACTTCCCGCGATCGTCCTGTATTGAGACGACGAGCTCTTGTATTCTTGCACTACCCTTCCGCTAGGCTGGGCATGACGTTGCGCTACTCTTCGCTGCTCTTCATCCCTCTCGTTCTTTTTGCGTCGTCGCGTGCCTCTCTGGGGCAAAGCTCGCTCCTACGCGGCAAGGTGCTCATTGCGTCCACCGAGCTCGGGATCGAATCGGCACATCTGACTCTCGACACGGCACCGTCGATCGTGGGCGTCGCACCAGGCGCCAAGCTGTCGCATCCGGTAAGTGTAGTTACGTCAGCCAACGGCGAATTCGCGTTTCCCACTGTACCGCCGAATACCTACGTGCTCACGACGCGCCGGATTGGTTACGCGCCGCTGGAGACGCTCATCGAGCTGAAGGAGGGCGTGAGCAACGCGACCATCGCTCTCGAGGCGAAAGTCGTCGTGCTCAGCGACGTGGACGTGATTGCCGACACGCGCTTGCAGCAGAGTCTCGCCCGCACCGGGTTTCTCGATCGGCGAAGGTCGGAGTTCGGGACCTTCATGGACGCAAACGAGATCGCTCGCGTAAGCCCGCCACAGGACATCGTCGCGTTTTTCCGGCGCTACATTCACGGATGCACGATGATATACATCGACGGCGCCCCGCGTCGGCTACGGGAAATAACGATGCCGCAGATTGCGGGGTTCGAGATCTACCGGCGTGCGCTGATGCGCCTCCACAATTCTCCCCCGCGGGGCTTCCGGCTCACTGCGGTAGTCTCGTGATTTGGACGCGAATCCCCGCAGATGCCGCTCTCCCCTAGCGCAGCACAATTCCGCCGACGCGCTTAGAGTCCCAGCTTTCGCAGCTCCTTCGCTCGCTCACGGCTCACCACGAGACCGGTGCCGTCCCGCATCTCGGCGAGCAACTGCCCCTTTCCATGTCGGCGGAACGCCACGACG
>JALYZH010000140.1 GCA_030948945.1 Gemmatimonadota bacterium
ACGATCTACGATATGGCTAAAGCCCTCGACCGAGCCATGGAGATTTCCGGAATTCGCCTCACTGAGAAGCGGGGCGGAAAGAGCGGCGACTGGAAACGCGGCTAGCGCTGCGCCTACACCGGTGGCAGGCTGAAAACCGGATCGTTCGGCAGCTCCCGGCCCTCACGGTAAGGCTCCATGTGAACGAGCACGCTGACAGCGTTCGGGATCGCTTCGAGAATAGCGTACTTCACTCTCGCGGCGATTTCATGCGCTTCCTCGAGCGAGATCGAGGGATCCGCTTTCACGTGAAGATCGACGAAGAAACCCAGTCCAGAGCTCCGGATGTTGAGTCTCTCGACGCTCCGAACGCCGTCCACCTTTGACGCGGCGTCGACGGCACGCTCCCTCACCGTGCGATCCGGAGCTTCATCCATCAAACCGGAGATTGCCGATTTCAGCGTACGAAACCCATTCACCGCGACGACCATCGCCGCGACAAGCGCCGCCCAATCATCCGCCGCTTCAAAGCCGCGACCACCGATCAGCGCGATACTGATGCCAATGAACGCCGCCAGCGAGCTGATCGCATCGGCGCGGTGGTGCCAGGCGTCAGCCGTGATAGCAGTGCCGCCAACTTCCTTCCCGACGCGCGACACTCGGCGATAGAGGATCTCCTTGATGATGATCACGCCGGCTGCTACAAACAGCGTGAACGGCGCCGGCAGATGGTGCGGGGTGCGAATCTCCCGAATTGCCATTATCGAGATTCCGACCGCGGCGCCGAGGAGCAGGAGCGAGACGACGGCGGCCGCGATCGGCTCCGCCTTGCCATGCCCGTACGGATGGTCCTCGTCAGCGGGACGCGAGGCGATGCTCAGCCCCATCCAGACGATCAGAGACGAAAAGATGTCTGCCGAGGACTCGACGGCGTCGGCGACGAGAGCGTTGGCGTGGCCGACGATTCCCGCGACGAACTTGACGATCACGAGAATGGCGTTCGTCAGCAGGCCAGCCTTCGCCCAGCGGATGCTCTTCTTTGTTGCCTCGTTCACTACCGGTCGAGACCTCTAGAAGTCTGCTTTTTCCAGGCGTTCCGCCGCGGCATTGATGCGGGCGGCGTATGCTTCCGGATCCTCACTCGGCACTCGCTGAGGAATGACGAAATCCGGATCTTCCGGCGGATGCGACGTTGGGGAGTTTACGAACAGATCCCCGCCTCGGGCGATCACTGCCGCCTCGAAGCGATCGACGGCCGTGAGCAGATCATCGAGCTGGGCACTCGTCTCGCGCCCGGTGAGGAGCACGCCCTTCTGACGAAGACGTCCCGAAGTCTCGAGCGCCGCAGAATCCCGCTCCTCGCGGCGGTGCGGGTCAAGCGCCTCCTGCTGCTCCTCAAAGGAGTCCTGTCTCATCCATCCTCCACATTGGTTGGTTTGCAGTCATAACCTGCAAATCCCGTGATAGCGGCGTGAAAGCTGCGACATTTGATCAGCTCCGTCGAGGGTAACTGAAATGTCGCGTGCGTTCGTGAAAGAAGATGCTGGTGGCTGGGGCGATCCGGGAAAGCGCTATTCTCTTCCCGCCCGCACCGATCCCGGTTACGACGAAGCGGCGGCTGAAGCACTACTCGACGCAGCGCGCGCTGGAGACACCGGGAGTGCTGAGAGCGCGACTGGCTACTACTGGGGAGAAAAACGTCTGCGTCCGTTTGTCGAAAACATTCGCGCTCGCGCCGAGCGGGAGGGTGACGACCGACTCGCGCAGCTGGCCGAAAGATTTCTGCGCTAGGAGCCTCGCTCGCAACGAGCGTGGGTCGCACTTGCCGAGTGGTTGACGTCTCTGCTACATACTAGCGGTCATTCAACCGCCCCTCGGAGATTCCCTTCGTGATAGTTATCGCCCTTCGCTACCTCGTCGGCGCAGGCCTGACGACCATATTGTTGCTTCCCGCCCCCGCAATCTCGCAGAATGCACCGCCGAGATCTCCCGAACATCTGAATCCGTCCGTACCGGTTTCCCCGATCTATGACACGACGGCGTTCGCCGCTTTGCGGTGGCGCGAGATTGGGCCATTTCGCGGCGGCAGATCCGTGGCGGTAGCTGGGTCGAGCAAGCGAGCGAATGAGTACTACTTCGGCACGACGGGCGGTGGCGTATTCAAAACCACTGATGGCGGAATCACATGGGCGCCGGTCACGGACAAGTACTTTGGCGGCACAATCGGAGCGATAGGGATAAGCGAATCGAATCCGGACATCGTCTATGTGGGCGCGGGCGAGTATCCAATTCGTGGCAACGTGTCGCACGGCGATGGAGTCTGGCGCACCACTGACGCCGGAAAGACATGGACGTCCCTCGGGCTCGCTGACACTCGACAGATCTCGCGAGTGCGTGTCCACCCAACCAATCCCGACATCGTCTACGTCGGAGCGCAGGGACATGTATTCGGGCCAAGTCCGGAGCGCGGAGTCTACAAGACCACCGACGGCGGCAAGAGCTGGAGAAAAATTCTCTACCGGAACGATTCGACCGGCATCACCGATCTCGTCATGGACGCCAAGGATCCGGAAACGCTTTATGCAGCGTTCTGGCAGGCGTGGCGCACTCCCTGGCAGCTCGTATCCGGCGGAGCCGGAAGCGGAATTTTCAAGTCGACCGATGGCGGCGAGCACTGGACAGAGATCACCCGCAATCCGGGTCTTCCACAGGGCGTAATCGGCAACATCGGGCTCGCGGTCTCACCCGTTAATCCCAGTCACGTGTGGGCAATCGTTGAAGCCGACTCTGGCGGAGTCTTCCGATCGATGGACGGTGGCGCGACATGGACTCGCATGAACAGCGATCGCCGCCTGCGCCAGCGCGCGTGGTATTACACGAGGATCTTCGCTGATACCAAGGACGAGAACTCCGTCTACGTGCTGAACACGGGAATGTACCGATCGACGGACAACGGTAAGACGTTTCGCAACGTTCCAGTACCTCACGGAGACAATCACGACTTGTGGATCGCGCCCAACGACGCGCAGCGGATGATCGAGTCGAATGACGGCGGAGCCAACGTGTCGTTCAATGGCGGCAAGTCATGGAGCGAACAGGACCAGGCGACGGCGCAGTTTTATCACGTCACGACTACCAACCATTTCCCTTACCGCGTGTGCGGAGCGCAACAGGACAACTCGACGCTGTGCGGGCCGAGCAGGAAGAGCGGTGGAATAGACATCAGCGACTGGTACGACGCCGGCGGTGGAGAAAGCGGCTATATCGCCGTGCGTCCTGACTCCCCCGATGTCGTGTTCGCTGGCTCGTACGGCGGGCTCCTCACCCACAAGGATATCAAGACCGGGTTCGAGCGCGACGTGAACCCGTGGCCCAACAACCCCATGGGACACGACGCAGCAGACGCGAAGTACCGCTTTCAGTGGACGTTCCCGATCGTGATCTCCCCGCACAATCCGAACAGGATGTACGTGGGCAGCAGCGTGATTTTCCAGTCCGACGACGAGGGTCAGACTTACAAGGCAATCAGCCCCGACCTCACACGTC
>JALYZH010000146.1 GCA_030948945.1 Gemmatimonadota bacterium
GCATGAGGCGCGCGGCACATTCCCTCACCTGACCAACGTTGCCGGGTGCGCCCTCGAGGTCACTGGTGAAGACCGTCTGAATCGAATCGACGACAATCGCATCGAGTCGTTGCGAGCCCGCCGTCGCCAGAATGGTTTCCAGCAGGGTCTCATTGAGCAGCGAAACATTCTCGGCGGATCCGTGCAGCCGCTCCGCGCGGAGCTTTACCTGTAGCGCGGATTCCTCACCCGAGACGTAGAGGGTCGAGTGGCCCTGCTCCTCGAGCTTCCCCGCCACCTGCAGCAGGAGTGTCGATTTGCCGATTCCTGGCTCGCCGCCGACGAGAACCATGGAACCCGGAACTATGCCGCCGCCGAGGACGAAATCGAATTCGTTGATTCCGGTCTGGAGCCGGCGACCTTGCGAGCTCTGCACGTCGCGAAGTTTGACCGTCGCCGCCACGCTTCCGCCCTCAGACATCGACTTCTGCCCGGCGACACGCCGACCCGATGCAGTCGAGGAGGCCCTGGCAGTCGCCATCTCCTCCACCAGAGTATTCCACTCACCGCAAACGTCGCAGCGGCCGGCCCATTTCGGATGATCGGCGCCGCAGTTCGTGCAGCGGTAAACAGTTTTTGCTTTCGGGCTCACTGCGGCGTTAGGCGGGGCGAGAGATTCTCGAAACGCGTGTAGGTCTTGTTGAAGTACAGATTCACGAATCCGGTCGGTCCGTTGCGCTGCTTGCCGACGATGATCTCGGCGCGACCCTCGAGCGAATTTCCGTCCTTGTCCGACGGACCGTCGTACATCTCCTGCCGGAAGATGAACATGACCAGGTCGGCGTCCTGCTCGATTGCGCCCGACTCGCGCAGGTCGGAGAGCTGCGGACGCTTGTTTTCGGCGGTGCGCTGCTCCGGCGCGCGCGACAACTGCGACAGCGCCACGACGGGAATTCGGAGCTCGCGGGCGAGAGCCTTGAGCGACCGCGAGATATAGCTGATTTCCTGCTGCCTGCTCTCGGTGTTGGTTGGACCCTGCATCAACTGCAGGTAGTCGATGACGACCATGCCGATGTTGTTCTCCATCTTGAGACGCCGCGCCTTGGAGCGCATCTCGAGCAGCGTCATCGCCGGGGTGTCATCGATCCAGATCGGCGCGTGACTCAGAATTCCCGCAGCGCGGCCGAGCCGGACGAACTCCTCGTCGTGCAGCTTTCCTTTGCGAAGGCGCTGCGCGTCGACCCGACCTTCGGATGTGAGCAGGCGTTGAACGAGCTGCTCCTTGCTCATTTCCAGTGAGAAAAACGCGACCGGAACATTGTGGTCGAGCGCGGCATTCTGGGCGATGTTCAGTACGAAGGAGGTCTTTCCCATCGACGGACGGGCAGCAACGATGATCAGGTCCGAAGGCTGGAAACCTGCCGTGATCTCGTCGAGATCCTTGAATCCGCTGGCCACGCCCGTAATCGATCCGGCGCCGCGCTGGATCTCCTCGATTCGTTCCATGGTGGGCCAGAGGAGCTCCTTGATCCTCATGAAGCCTTCGGACCCACGACTCTGATTGACCTCGAAGATCTTGTGCTCGGCCTCGTCAAGCAGCTCGGTCGCGGGCGAGGCCGACTCGAACGCCTCCGCCACGATCGCCGTTGAGACTTCGATCAGCCGGCGTCGAAGCGCTTTCTCACGAACGATTTTGGCGTGGTACTCGATATTGGCAGCGGTGGGAACGGCGTCGACCAGAAATCCGATGTAATCCTTGCCACCGCTCGACTCGAGGGAGCCCGCACGCTGCAGCTCCTCTGACAGAGTGAGCGGATCAACTACATCACCGCGCTCCGACAGTGCGACCATCGCCCGGAAAATCCGGCGGTGGCCCTCGCGGTAAAACATCGTGTCGTCGAGGAATTCCGTGGCCCGGAGAATCGCGTCGGGATCCATGAGCATGGCCGACAACACCGCCTGCTCCGCGTCTTCGGAGTAAGGGGGCCGTCGGTCCTTGTATGGGTCACGAGCTGGAGGCGCTATCGAGAATTCTACGGGCGAGCTTGACATCTTCCCAGGTGGGGCGTTTCCAGGCCGGGTTGCGGAGCAGCGCGGCCGGGTGATAGGTGACAATTAACGGTATCCCATGATACCGATGGACGAGCCCACGAAGTTGTCCCAAAGGGGTCTTGGTTTGCAATAGTGTTTGTGCCGCAAAAGTTCCGAAGGCGACGATTACTCTCGGTTTGATGAGCTCGAGCTGCCGGATCAGGTACGGACTGCAGGCCTCGACTTCCTCGGGTTGGGGATTCCGATTCCCCGGAGGTCGATGCTTGAGGACATTGCAAATGAAAACCTGCTCTCGGGTCATGTCGATCGCGGCGAGAATCTTCGTGAGAAGCTGACCCGCCTGGCCGACGAACGGGCGACCCGTCTCGTCCTCCTTTGCGCCAGGCGCCTCTCCGACGCATACGAGCTTCGCATGGGGATCTCCCTCCCCGGGAACAGCGTTCGTCGCGGTCGCATATAGAGGGCAGCGAGTGCACTTCTTCACCTTCTCCGCGATCTCATCGAGGGAGCGAAGCTTGAGGATCGCGCTTGGCATCAGCTCCCCTTCTTGCGGCTGTACTACAATTCCTTTCTTGAATGCCATTTCGTCGGTCAGTTTGACTGGAGGAGGTTCTGTCTCCGGCTCGACCTCTACCGAAGCAATCGTCGAGGCTGGGGCGTCAACATTCACGCCAGCTTCGCGAAGCGATGTTCGCCAATCGCGCGTGTCGGAGGAGCTGACCTCGCGCAGGTTCCGAGGGGCGTCTTGAACAGGTCGAAAGGCAGTTGCCGCTCCGATCAGTCGCATCACGTCGTCGACGTTCAGGCCGTCGAGCACCAGCTCCGACTCACCGATTTCGCGCCGCTGCTCGAGGTAGCGGCGTAGAAGATCCTTAGCGTCCACTCAGCTTCTCTTCGATGCGGTCGAGTAGCACCTCGGCGAGATCGGATTTCGACATCAGCTGCAGTTCTTCCTCTTTTCCGGTGCGATCGATGAGAGTTACGCGATTAGTATCGACCCCGAAACCCGCGCCGGGCTCGGTCGCATCGTTGAGCACTACCAGATCGAGCTCCTTTGCTTTGAGCTTCTCGCGCGCATTCCCGAGACCATTGCCAGTCTCCAGCGCAAAACCGACGATCAGACTCTTCTTCTTACGCTTCGGGATGGTGGTTGTGAGAATGTCTTCTGTATTCTCGAACTCGATTTTCGCCGGCCCGCGTCCCTTTTTGATCTTTGTGGCCGCTCTCTCCGCGGGCCGAAAGTCGGCCGGTGCGGCAGCCATCACGAGAACGTCGGCCGAAGGCAACGCCTTAGCGACGGATCTCGCCATTTCTTCCACTGTGTCCGCCTTCACGGTGGCGAGCTCGCTTGGGAGTGCGACATCGACGTGGCCGACAATGAGCGTTACATCGGCGCCCCTTCGCCACGCGGCTCGCGCGATTGCCACTCCCATCTTTCCACTGCTGTGATTCGAGATGAAACGCACCGGGTCGATCGGCTCTCGCGTAGCGCCGGCGGTGACGACGACTTTCCTGCCGGACAGTGAAGACTTCGACTCGAGCAACCGACCTATGCGACTCATGATCACTTCCGGCTCGGGCATCCTCCCCGGGCCACTGCCTTCACCGACGGCAAGCGGACCTTCGTCGGGGTCCAGAACATCGTAGCCGAGCGATCGCGCGTGGTCGACGTTCCGCTTCGTTTGTGCGTGGGCCCACATCCTGTCATTCATCGCGGGAACGAGCAGCACTCTCGATTGTGTCGCGAGCAGGCAGGCCGTGAGCAGGTCGTCGGCGAGACCGTGCGCGGCGCGGCCCACGAAATCCGCGGTCGCTGGAGCTACGACGATGACTTTTGCCTCGCGCGCGAGCTTGATATGATCGAGGGCGTGCCCGGGACCGAAAATCTCCGTGTGCACGCGGCGTCCTGTGACGGCCTCAAAGGTGATCGGCCCCACGAACTCGCGGGCCGCGCGCGTCATCACGACGTCGACCTCAGCTCCGGCCTGGGTAAGCAAACGCGCCAGCCACACTGACTTGTAGCTGGCGATACCCCCGGTAACACCGAGGAGGATGCGGGTGCCAGCGAATGGACGCGCGGTACTTACTCCGTGCGGCGGCGCGGGATAACGCGATACTCGACCTCACCTTCGGTGAGCTCTTCGAGTGCGCGGGTCGTCAGCTTCTTCTCGCCCGGAGCGGAGCGATCGCGAGGGAACTCGTTGAGGACGCGCGCGTATTTGGCGGCCACCAGAACTCCCAGATACTTGTTCGTCGCGTGCTTCGCGACTTCGTTCGGGATGAAAACCTGCATTACTTCCTCTTTGAATAATGATCTATCGCGCGCTGGATTCCTTCTTCGAGCTCCCTGATGCGCACGGCCAGGGATCTGCGGTTTCGCGACCGCTTGACGCCTTCAGCGTCTATGATGCTGGAAATCGCAGCCACTGCCGATTCGATCCGATCGTTGACCACGACGTACGGATACAAATCTATCGCTTTTAGCTCGTCTTTGGCACTTCTCAATCGTCGAATGAGGGATTTGGGATCCTCAGTGCCCCTCGCCGTCAGCCGCTCGACTAGCGCCTCAGCGGAAGGCGGGAGGATAAAAACAAGCACGGATTCAGGAAAGGCGGCCGCAAACTGCTTGGTTCCCTGAACGTCGATGTCCATTATCACGTGCTTGCCCGACGACAGGACACGCTCGACCTCCGCACGAAGCGTCCCATATAGGTGGCCGTGAACCTCAGCCGACTCGGCGAACCCTCCCGCCGCCTGGCCTCGCCGAAAATCCTCGACCGATTTGAAG